>CAYUNQ010000056.1:0-12751 GCA_964446185.1 uncultured Marinobacter sp.
TGATCATCGTGCTGGGCGTATTTGCTCTGTTCCAGTGGACGTTTGATCTGACCGTACTGGCTGCTCTTCTGGCTATCATCGGTTACTCGTTGAACGATACGATCGTAATTGCGGACCGCATCCGGGAGAATTTCCGGAAAATGCGGGGAGGGGAGCCGTGGGACATCATTAACCAGTCGATCCACGAAACCATCACCCGAACCATTAACACGTCCGGTACTACCCTGGTGGTGCTGATAGCGCTGTATTTTTGGGGCGGGGAGGCGATCAATAACTTTGCCCTCGCTCTGATGATCGGCGTGGTTGTGGGTACCTACTCTTCCATCTATGTATCTGCCAATATGCTGATGGTGCAGGGTGTAACCCGGGAAGACCTGATGGTACCGGCGAAAGAAGGTGCTGGCGAGGAGGCTGAGGAAGAGCAGCCGCCCGAGTGGTTGAACCGCATGTGATCGGCAAGTTGCCGGGCCATATATCGCCCGGCATAAAAAAACCGCCAATCCGAAAGGATGGCGGTTTTTTTGTGCCCGGAAAACTTACCGTGGCAAGCGACCCCGGAAGGGGTGGAGTACTTTCAGTACTTCACGGAACAGTTTCGGGTTGGCCACAATCAACTGGCGGGCATTGCCAGCGGAGGGGTTGCCGGAGAAGTCGCCGGTCAGTGCGCCGGATTCCATGGCCAGGGTAACGCCCAGGTCAAGGTCTGCTAGCGTCGGGCGGAAGATCACGGCTGCATCCAGCAGGCCGGCAGAAACCCGGGCAATATCCAGGACGACGCAGCCAGAAGTACGGAACATCGCAGATTCACGTGCGAGCGTTGCGGCCATCTCGCCCCAGATCATCGGGTCATCGCCCTGACGGGCCTGGTCCAGAAGGTTGGTGGATATGGCGGCTTTGCCTGGCAGCTTCACTTCTGACGCGCGAACCCGGCGGCTGTTCAGCACTGCACCGTGGCCACGGCTGGCAGAATACTCTTCTCCGGTAACCGGGTTCACCAGCAGCAGGTTCTCGGTGCGGTTGTTCTTTTTCTGGGACAGGGCCAGGGCAAACTCGGGGATGCCCCGTACAAAATTCTCACGGCCAAGCACCGGGAAAATGTGCCAGCTTTTCTCGCTACCGTTAGCATCGGCCTCACCCATCGGAGCGATGGTGTGGTCTTTGTAGGCCTTCTCAAGTTGTTCGGCGAAGTTGTCGTAGATGGACTGCTCAACCCGCTCCAGCTGTAGGAGGCGGTCAGACTCGCCTTTACCGTTAGGTTCCTGGCGCTCGAAGTGGGCTTTCAGGTAGTCGGACCCCTGGCGGGCAACGCGCAGGGCCATTTTGATTGCTGGTTGCATCTGAGTGTTCATTATCCGGGTGTGTGAAGGCCGGCTATGATAGCAAAAACTGGGTAGGCTTGTACGTTTTTCGGCTCAGGAAATCCACGGATACCATGGGCTTTCCGGCAGATTGCGGCATATCCGGAGAGCAGAAACTATCGGATTTCTGCTATTATGCGCCTCCTCAAAGCTTATGAACGCCCAGCTACAGGCCTCAGATACATGCACAAGCCCGCAATGCCGCAGGAAGGAAGTGATACTTTCAATGACCAGATCCGCATTGTTCTGGTAGAGACGTCCCATTCAGGTAACATCGGTGCAGTCGCAAGGGCGATGAAAAATATGGGGCTGGGCAATCTCTGGCTGGTTAATCCTGCATCCTTTCCTGATGAAACCTCATATGCCCGAGCGGCCGGGGCGTCTGATGTGCTGGATCGAGCCCGTGTGGTTTCGTCACTGGATGAAGCGCTGGCCGATTGTGTGCTGGTAATGGGTACCAGTGCCCGTGGTCGCAAAGTACCCTGGCCGGTAATGGCACCACCTCAGGCGGCGGCGACTGCTGCTGAATACAGTGGGCAAGGCCGGGTGGCGCTGGTTTTCGGCCGGGAGAACCACGGCCTTTCCAACGACGAGCTCCAGCGTTGCCACTACCATATCCACATTCCGTCGAACCCCGATTACAGTTCACTGAATCTGTCCATGGCCGTTCAGGTTGTCTGCTATGAATTGCGTATGCAGTACCTTCGAGGCCTTGAAGGCGGCGAATCCAGCCCCTACCTTGAAGCTATGGTAGCGCCGGGAGATGCGGGCTGGGATGTGCCACCGGCAACGGTAAGTGATGTTGAAGGTTTCTTCGGGCATCTGGAACAGGTGCTTGTGGATGTGGATTTCCATCGTCGTGACAATCCGCGCCAGCTGATGAGCAGGCTGCGGAGGCTGTTCCAGCGCGCTCGCATGGATCAGATGGAAATCAATATTTTGCGGGGCGTTCTTTCAGCAGTACAAAAGGCTGCCGGAACCCATAAAGGCAGCGTACAGCAACAACCGACCGCGGCGCAGGCTGCAGACGAAGGGCGGAAATAACATCATGTTCGAGCGTTTACGGGAAGATGTCAGCAGCGTATTCCATCGCGATCCGGCGGCACGAAATACCTTCGAGGTGCTGACCAATTATCCGGGGCTGCATGCGCTGCTGTTCCACAGGCTTGCGCACTGGCTCTGGAATATGGGGCTGAAGTGGCTGGCCAGAACATTGTCGACACTGGCGCGGTGGTTTACCGGTATAGAGATTCATCCGGGCGCGACCATTGGCCGGCGGTTCTTCATCGACCACGGAATGGGAGTGGTGATTGGCGAGACGGCTGTGATAGGGGACGATGTCACCCTGTATCAGGGCGTCACGCTCGGTGGTACCAGCTGGAACAAAGGCAAGCGGCACCCCACCATCGGGAATGGTGTTGTGGTAGGTGCCGGCGCAAAGATTCTGGGGCCTTTTGAAGTGGGGGCGGGCGCCAAGGTCGGGTCCAATTCGGTTGTTACCAAGGCGGTTCCCCCCGGAGCAACGGTGGTAGGTATTCCGGGGCGGATTATTGTTAAACGCCAAAACGAAGATGACGTGCGCCGCAAGCAGATGGAAGAACGCATGGGTTTCGATGCCTATGGCGTAACCGAAGAAATGCCTGATCCGGTGGCAAGGGCAATGCGCTCATTACTTGATCATATGCACGCAGTAGATGACCGCATCGAGAACATGTGCAAGGCCATTCGCAAGGTGAATAGTGAGTATCAGAAGGGCGACTTGCCACCTCTGGATGAGGGCGATTTTGATTGTGTTCGGGACGAGTCGGACGCTGAGGGTAAAGGCTGAATACTTGACTGTTTTGCTGGGTCAATTCATACTCCCGCTTGAAAATCGCGATTCAATCCCATCATCGGGGCTGAAATTATGAAGCTGACCACCAAAGGCCGCTACGCCGTAACGGCGATGCTGGATCTGGCTCTGCACGGAGCTCAGGGGCCGGTAAGTCTTGCAGATATTTCAGCCCGGCAGGAAATATCCCTCTCGTATCTGGAACAGCTATTCTCACGCTTGCGCCGCCACCAGCTGGTTGTCAGTGTGCGAGGGCCGGGTGGCGGGTATCGCCTGAGCCGGTCTGCTGACGATGTCTTCGTGGCTGAAGTGGTGGATGCGGTCAGCGAGTCCCTGGATACCACCCGGTGCGGTAACAAAGGCGACTGCCAGAATGGTGAAAAATGCCTGACCCATCACTTGTGGTCTGACCTGAGTAGTCAGATCCATCAGTTTCTCAGTGGAATCAGTCTGGGAGACCTGATGCGTAAACACGAAATCCGCCAGGTGGCCGACCGTCAGAATCGCAGGCAGAATGATGGCGACGCAGATACCATCAATACCCGGCATTTGATTGACCAGGCTCCGGCCTGATAACCGACACTTCCTTTGCTTATGAAAACACCCGTATACCTTGATTATGCGGCGACTACGCCCGTTGATCCCGCCGTTGCTGACGAAATGGTCAGGTACCTGACCATCGATGGTGTATTCGGTAATCCTGCCTCCCGTTCCCATGGCTATGGCTGGCAGGCCGAGGCTGCAGTGGAGAGCGCCCGCCGGCAGGTTGCAGACCTGATCCATGCCGACCCCCGCGAGATTGTCTGGACCTCCGGCGCGACGGAATCCGACAACCTGGCGATCAAGGGCGCGGTTGCTGGCCGCCGGAATGCCCATATTGTTACCTCCACAATAGAGCACAAGGCGGTTATCGATACCTGCAAGTGGCTCGAGCAGCAAGGGGTAGAAGTTACCTGGCTGGCCCCGGAAACAGATGGGCGAGTTTCGGTTGCGGCAGTGGAGGGTGCGCTCCGGGATAACACGGTGCTGGTGAGCCTGATGCTGGTTAACAACGAGCTGGGTTGCATCACCGACGTGGCTGCCATCGGCGAGTTGCTGCGCAGCCGTGGAATTCTGTTTCACGTGGATGCTGCCCAGGCCGCCGGGAAAATCCCGGTTGATGTGTCGGCGCTCAAGGTAGACCTGCTGTCGCTGTCTGCCCACAAGATCTATGGCCCAAAAGGCGTAGGCGCACTCTACGTGCGCCGGTCACCGGATGTCAGCATCCAGGCCCAGATGCACGGTGGAGGCCATGAGCGGGGTATGCGCTCCGGAACCCTTGCTACCCACCAAATTGCCGGTATGGGCAAGGCCTTTGAGATAGCAGGGCAAAAGCTGGAAGAAGAAATGGCTGCGCTGGAGGCCCTGCGGGCCGATTTTCTTGGCGGTCTGCAGTCGCTTTCCGGCCTTCACTTTAACGGCAGCCGGGAACATCGGGTGCCGGGCATTGTCAATCTGTCATTCGAGGGTGTAGAGGCCGAGTCGTTGATGTTGGGTTTGCGCCAGGTCGCCGTGTCATCCGGTTCGGCTTGCGCTTCAGCGACGGTAGAGCCTTCCTTTGTGCTGCGAGGAATCGGTTTGAGCGATGAGCTCGCCCACCGGGCACTTCGATTTTCCTTCGGTCGCTACACCAGCAAAGAAGAAATCGACTTCGCCGTGGGGCAGATTGTGCAGGTTGTGTCCCGACTTCGTTCGGTGCGGTAGGCAGTTGCACCCGGACTGCGTATAATCGCACCCCTGAATTTTTACCCCAACCAGACTGGAGAAACAACATGGCAAACGAGCGCACGCTCTCTATCATCAAGCCCGACGCTGTCGCCAAGAACGTAATCGGCGAAATCTACAGCCGGTTCGAGAAAGCCGACCTGAAAATTGTTGCATCCAAAATGATGCACCTGACCCAGGAACAGGCGGAAGGCTTCTACGCTGAGCACAAAGAACGCCCGTTCTTTAACGACCTGGTTGCTTTCATGACTTCCGGCCCGGTAGTTGTTCAGGTACTGGAAGGCGAAGGTGCCATCCTGAAGAACCGTGAACTGATGGGTGCAACCAACCCGAAAGAAGCAGACGCCGGCACCATCCGTGCTGACTTTGCCTCTTCCATCGACGCTAACGCCGTGCACGGCTCCGACTCTGCAGCTTCTGCCGAGCGTGAAATTGCGTATTTCTTTAACGACAACGAAATCTGCCCGCGCGGCTGATGTTGTCTGTTCAGGGGTGGCAGCCGCCGCCCCTGAATTGGTTATCTGATCGAGGTTATGCCATGACTGCCCCTGCCGAAAAAATCAACCTTCTGGGGATGCCGAAAGCCAAGCTGGAGGCATTTTTCGAAACCCTGGGAGAAAAGCGCTTCCGGGCGCAGCAGGTGCTGCAGTGGATACACCAGCGTGGCGTTGATGACTTCGATCAAATGACCAATATGAGCCGTGTTCTGCGTGAGCAGCTCAAAGAGCTTGCCGAAGTGCGCGGGCCTGAGGTGGTGTACGACGAGACCTCCAAAGACGGCACCCGTAAATGGGTGATGCGCATGGATAACGGCAACAGTGTTGAAACTGTGCTTATTCCCGACGGTGAGCGTGGCACCCTGTGTGTATCTTCCCAGATAGGTTGTAGCCTGGACTGCACCTTTTGCTCTACCGGCAAGCGTGGCTTTAACCGGAACCTCACTGCGGCAGAAATTATCGGGCAGGTGTGGGTTGCTCGCAGGGCCTTTATGCCCTTTGACCCTACCGACCGGCCAATCACTAACGTGGTGATGATGGGCATGGGCGAGCCTTTGCTCAACTTTGATAACGTTGTCGACGCCATGAACCTGATGATGGAAGACCTGGCGTACGGCATCTCCAAGCGCCGGGTTACCCTGAGCACATCCGGTGTCGTACCCGCTCTGGACCGGCTGGGCGAGGTTACCGATGTTTCACTGGCCATCTCCTTGCATGCCCCCAATGATGAGTTGCGTAACAAGCTGGTGCCATTGAATAAAAAGTACCCGATTGCGGAATTGCTGGCGGCTACCCGTCGTTATCTGGCGAGATTGCCTGACAAGCGCAAGGCCACGATCGAGTACACAGTGATTGAAGGAGTGAATGACCAGCCCGAGCACGCCCGGGAACTTGCGGTTGTCTTGAAGGGATTGCCCTGCAAGATTAATCTGATACCGTTTAACCCGTTCCCGGAAAGCGATTTTCAGCGGCCCAGCATGAACGCGACCCGACGCTTCCAGACCGTGCTTAACGAGGCCGGCTATGTGGCAACCATCAGGACCACCCGAGGCGACGACATAGACGCAGCCTGCGGGCAACTGGTGGGTCGGGTCGAAGACCGGACGCGTAGAAGCCAGCGTTATATTGCCGTCCAGCAGGTTAATCCCTGAGAGCAGGGGAGCATCAATAACCAAGGTAAGGTGTGAGTTGATGGTCAGGAACTCCAGAGCAAAACTCGCTGCTACATCCCTGCTGCTTGCGGGGTTGTTGCTGTCCGGGTGCGTAACCACAACCGACAGCCGGTTCAGCCGTGAAGCCGATCGCGACAAGGCGTTGAGCAGCTATGTTCAGCTGGCCACGGCCTATATTGGCCAGGGTAACCTGGAGCGCGCCCGGCACCATCTTGACCGGGCGTTGGAAATTGATAAAAGCAATGCCCAGGCCCTGGCTGCCATGGGGCTGGTCTACAGCTACGAAGGCGAAGAGGAGCTGGCCGAGCAAAACTTCCGCAAAGCGGTTTCGGCTGATGGCAGCTATACCCGGGGCCGGGTTTATTACGGTGCCTACCTTTATGGCCAGGGCGACTTTCAGGGCGCCAGAACCCAGTTTGCGGCGGCGTCCCGGGATACCTCCTATAAAGAGCGGGGGGGCGTGTTCTATAACCTGGGGATGACAGAGGAGCGGCTGGCCAACCTTGAAGGCGCCGAGGATGCCTATCGCAGAGCGGTTGATCTGACCCGGGGCGAAGCCCGGACACTGCTTTCGCTTTCCCGGGTGCTGGTGGAGCAGGGTGATTACTCTGCCGCCTCCCGTTACTACAGTCGCCTGCAAACCATGATTCAGGGCAATACCCGTCTGACACACTCGGCGGAAAGTCTGTACACCGGCATCCGGATTGCCCGCCATTTCGGCGACAAGGATCAGGAAGCCAGCATGGCGCTGCTGCTGAGAAATGAGTATCCCGAATCGTACGAACACCAACAATACAAGGTGCTGATTGCGAATGACCGGTGACGAGAAGCCAAATTCTTTGGCTGCAGAACCTGTCGGACAGCAACTCCGGCAGGCACGGGAAAAGGCGGGGCTGAGCGTATCTGCAGTTGCAGACCAGCAGCACCTCCGGGTTTCCGTGATTCAGGCTATTGAAAACGGCGATTACGAAAAAATTGATACTGAGCTGTTTTTGAAGGGCTACGTGCGCGCCTACGCCCGACAAGTCGGCCTGGATGCGGACGCGATTATCCGTGACCTGGAAACCGAACTTGAGCCGCGCCGAAAGGAGCGTGAGCAGGCGCAGCAGGCCAGTCCCCTGGTCTGTATCGAGCGCCGGCGGCGGCAAAAGCGCCGGGCTGCAAAGCTTGGACTGATTCTGCTGATTGCAGCTGCGTTCGGCCTGCTGGCGTATTTCTACCTTGCCGGTAACGACACAGGCCCACTGCCGGCAGCGCAGGATACGGAACAAAGCATTTTTGACGAGTCGCCCGGCCTTTCCGTGGAGGAGCCACCGACAGAGCCAGGGCAAGCGGCCGAGATGGCGGCAGAACGTGAACCCACATTGGTGCTTCCGGAAGATGATATGGACGTTGAGTCGGAGCAACCGCAAGGTGACACCGTCTTTGAATCTGAGCCACCGCAAGCCGGTGTCGTTGAGCCAACGCAGGCTCCGGTTGAGCCGGCCGTCGCAGTTAATGAAATTCCGGGCCCGGCCCGCCTTCAGATGACCTTTCGTGATGACTGCTGGGTCCGGGTGACCGACGCTACCGGCACCCGCCTGGCGAACGGGCTGAGTGCCGGGGGTAGCCAGCTGGACGTGTCTGGAGAAGGCCCCCTGAGGGTTGTGATTGGTGCAATGAGTGCCGTTGAATCCATCCGGTTCCGGGGAGAAACCCTGGCCCCTGGCAGTTTTCTTGCTGTGAATAACCGAGCAGAGTTCACTCTAGAACCCTGAACGAACGCATGAACAGATTGTTGGTTCCAGTCCCATGAAACAAGATTCTCCGATCAAAAGACGTAAATCCCGCCAGATTATGGTGGGTGATGTGCCGGTGGGTGGTGACGCCCCCATCTCGGTACAGAGCATGACCAACACCAATACCTGCGATGTTGGCGCCACCGTTGGCCAGATCCGGGCCTTGCAAGACGCCGGAGCCGACATCGTGCGGGTGTCTGTCCCCTCCATGGAGGCAGCAGAAGCCTTTGGCGAGATTCGCCAGCAGGTTTCGCTGCCACTGGTGGCCGACATCCACTTCGATTACAAGATCGCCCTTCGGGTTGCCGAGCTTGGCGTTGATTGTTTGCGTATCAACCCCGGCAATATTGGCCGGGACGACCGGGTGAGTGCGGTCATTAACGCCGCCAAGGATCGCAACATCCCGATCCGGATCGGGGTGAACGCCGGGTCACTGGAAAAGGCGCTGCAGCGCAAATACGGTGAGCCGACCCCTGAAGCGCTGGTTGAGTCTGCCATGCGCCATATCGATATTCTGGACAAGCACGATTTCCAGAACTTCAAAGTGAGCCTGAAGGCCTCTGATGTGTTCATGACCGTCGCCGCCTACCGCCAGATTGCCTCGCAGATTGAGCAACCGCTGCACCTTGGTATTACCGAAGCCGGTGGTTTCCGCTCGGGTACGGTCAAATCCGCCATCGGTCTGGGCATGCTGCTGATGGACGGCATCGGTGACACCATTCGGGTGTCGCTGGCTGCGGACCCGGTCCAGGAAATCAAGGTGGGCTTTGATATTCTCAAAAGCCTGAGACTGCGTAGCCGGGGCATTAACTTTATTGCCTGTCCGAGTTGTTCGCGCCAGAACTTCGATGTCATCCAGACCATGAATGAACTGGAAGCCCGCCTTGAAGACGTAAACACCTCGTTGGATGTGGCGATCATCGGTTGTATTGTGAATGGCCCCGGTGAAGCGAAAGAGGCCGATCTCGGCCTGACCGGCGGCAGTCCCAAGCACCTTCTGTATGTTGGTGGTAAACCAAACCAGAAACTGGACAACACAGCCCTGGCCGATGATCTGGAACGATTGATCCGTGAACAGGTCGCCAAGCGCCAGGAACAGGAAGAAGCAGTGATTGCACGGTCTTCAGACTGATCGATCCGAACGACACAATTCAAAGACTTTCAGGGTTTTAACTTGGCAAAAATTCAGGCAATCCGGGGAATGAACGACATTCTGCCGGACCAGACTCCGGTCTGGCAGTATGTAGAGTCGACCGTCAGGCAGGTGCTGAACCAATACGGCTATCAGGAAATCCGGATGCCGGTGGTTGAGCAGACTGAACTGTTCAAGCGCTCGATCGGTGAAGTGACCGACATCGTCGAGAAAGAAATGTACACCTTCGACGACCGGAACGGTGACAGCCTGACTCTGCGCCCTGAAGGTACCGCCGGTTGCGTGCGGGCCGCCGAAGAGCACGGCTTGCTGTTCAATCAGACCCGCCGCTTGTGGTACACAGGCCCGATGTTCCGGCACGAACGCCCCCAGAAAGGCCGCTATCGCCAGTTTCACCAGATTGGTGTTGAGTGCTTTGGCATGGCCGGCCCTGACATCGATGCGGAACTGCTGATTCTGACTGCACGCCTGTGGAAGGCCCTTGGGCTTACCGAACACGCCCGCCTGGAAATCAACTCAATCGGTACCAGTGAATCCCGTAAGGTCTATCGGGACGCACTCGTGGCTTATCTCGGGCAGTATAAAGACCAGCTGGATGATGACAGCAAGCGCCGGCTGACCACCAACCCTCTGCGCATACTGGACAGTAAAGACCCGGCCACCCGAGAGATCCTGAAAGGCGCGCCGATGCTGGACGACTATCTGGATGATGACTCCCGCAGCCATTTCGAAAGCTTCAAGGCACTGCTGGACGCAGCCGGGGTAAGCTACACGGTCAATCCGGCGCTGGTGCGGGGCCTGGATTATTACGGAAAGACGGTATTCGAGTGGATTACTGACAGCCTTGGTGCCCAGGGCACTATCTGCGCGGGTGGCCGTTATGATGGCCTGGTGCAGCAACTGGGGGGCAAGCCCACCGATGCGGTCGGTTTTGCCATGGGGCTGGAGCGCCTGATTCTGTTGCTGGAAACGCTGGACCTGATTCCGGCCGAAGTAAATAACAACGCCGATATTTACGTGACTGCGATGGGGGAGCAAGCGGTTGCTCCGGCTATGGCGGTTGCCGAAAACCTCCGGACTGAACTGCCGGGCGTGGTGGTGGTTAGTCATTGCGGTGGTGGAAGCTTCAAGAGCCAGATGAAAAAGGCAGATCGCAGCAATGCCCGATATGCAGTGATTCTGGGGGAAAATGAAATCGCAAGCGGCACGGTCGCACTCAAGCCCTTGCGCAATGACGACCCCCAGCAGGAAGTGGTGCAGTCCGAACTTGCCTCTGTCCTTAAGAAATTGCTTTAAGTTTGCTTGCCAACAGATTGAATTTTAATAATTAAACAGGAGTTTTCATGGCTGAGTTGCGCACTGAAGAAGAACAGGTCCAGGCAATCAAGGATTGGTGGAAAAAGAACGGCAGCTCCTTGCTGATTGGTATCGGTGCCGCGCTGGCGATTGTGTTTGGCTGGCAAGCCTGGCAGAACCACCAGGCCCAGCAAAGAGCAGAAGCGGCTAACCAGTTCGCCAACTTGCTGAATGCCTTCTCCGATGCCCAGGGCGAGTCTGATACCGACACCATGGCCTTCGTTGCCGAAACCCTGCGGGAGAAGCATCCTGACAGCGCCTACGCCATTTACGGTAACCTGGTGATGGCCCGTCAACAGCTGGCGGACCAGAACGATCCGCAGGCTGCGGTCAACTCCCTGAGCTGGGCACTGGACAAAGCCGGTGGTCAGAAAGCCCTGTCACTGGTGGTCCGGAATCGCCTGGCTCGCGCCCAGTTTGCAGCAGGCGACCATGATGCTGCGCTGGCTACCCTCGATGGTGCTGGTGAGGCCGATGCCTTCAATGCCATTTTCTCTGAACTGCGGGGAGATATCCTGCTGGCGAAAGGTGACCAGGAAGGTGCACGCAAAGCGTACCTGGCGGCCCGGGAGCAAAACCAGCAGGGCCGTAGTGGTGTTCTGGAGTTGAAACTGTCTGATCTGGGCGTCGGGGAGGACGCCTGATGCCGGTACCCAGCAACATGCGGTCCGGGTTTCTGGCCGCGGCATCCCTGGCAGCGCTGCTGCTGGCCGGGTGCAGCACCACGGACACCTTCGAGCAACCGGCGGCACTGCCGGATGTTGACAGCCGAGTGGACCTTGACCGGGTCTGGACCATGTACGTGGGCAAAGGCCACGACGGCGAGTTCCTGCACATGGCCCCGCTGTATGCCGGTGATAGCATTTTCGCGGCATCTGCAGACGGCATGGTCACTGCTGTTGAAAGTAGCAATGGCCGGGTACTTTGGGAGAACAAACTGCGGGAGCGGCTGTTTGCCGGCCCCGGTGCAGACGGCCGGCATTTGTATCTGGCCAGTCGCAGTGCCGAGTTGATTGCACTGTCCATTGAGGATGGCAGCGAGCAGTGGCGTGCCAGCCTGCCTACTGAGGTGGTTGCCGCCCCGCAGTCGAACGGCACGCTGGTGGTCGCCCAGACCACCGATGGCCGGGTAATTGGATTCAATGCTTCAACCGGCGAGCAGATATGGCAGTACGACGCCCAGATTCCGGTACTGACCATGCGTACCGGATCGGCACCCCTGGTGGGCGGTGATGTGGTGATTGCATCCTTTGCCAATGGCCGGATGCTTGCCCTCACGGCCGCCGGTGGTCAGCCCATCTGGCAGTACGAAGTTGGCCAGCCCCAGGGCCGGACGGAGCTTGAGCGCCTGGTAGACATCGGAGGCCAGCCGCTGGTACTGGAGTCTGCCGTGATGGTTGCCGGTTATCAGGGCAAGCTGGCTTTGGTGGATATCCGTTCCGGCCAGGAAATCTGGAGCAGACCTGCATCCAGCTTCTATTCGCCAGCCATTGGTAACGGGAATATCTACCTGGCATCCGCAAACGGTGACGTTGTTGCCCTGCGGGGCAGTGATCGGCGGGAAGCCTGGGTTCAGGACAAGCTGTCCTGGCGCCAGGTGACTCGCCCGGCGGTCTCCGGAGATCACCTCGTGGTGGGCGACTTTGAAGGTTACCTGCACGTGCTGTCAGCTAAGGACGGCAGCCTGCAGGGGCAACTGAAGTTCGACAGTGAGGGTATCCGCGTACCGGTGCAGATTATGAGCGCGTTATCCAGATGATTCACGAACGTTTAAGCACAAAAGCCTGTGCTGTAAATATTCCAATTGGTAGAGAAGATAGTTTTGAGGGGGTAGTAGATATT
>CAYUNQ010000057.1:0-1746 GCA_964446185.1 uncultured Marinobacter sp.
CTGACAATCTCGCTGCTGGCCAGGATGTCGGCCACAGCCGGCAGGCGGTCCAGGCGTTGTTCCAGGGTATCGGCTTCGGTGAGTGGGTCGTGCCGGAGCACCGCAAGGGCGGTGGACGGGGGTTGGGTAATGGCCTGAATCCGATCATCCACACTGATCGCCAGCTGCCGGGCGGTGGCCGTGGCTGCGGTGACCTTGGCTTGTTCCATGCCACGGAAACTCTGGCCCACCAGAACGATGGTCAGAATCAACATGCCCAGGGTAACCGCAGAGGCAATCAGAAAAGCCAGTGAAACCTGGGCGAGTTGACGGTGTTGCTGCATGGAGAGCCCTTGAAGGAAATGGAAGCCTACCGTCAGTTTAGACGCTTGCGCTGAAAATTCAGGCAGTTAGTTATTGAATCCACGCAACCAGCAAGCCGGCCCCCAGTGACAGCACCATGGGCCCGGCCACCAGCAGTCCGGTCTGCCGGTTGCCGATGCTCCAGGCAATACCGGACTTCACCAGGTTGTTCACCGCCGCTGCGATCACGATGCCCAGCACAGCGGTGTCCATCGCCAGTCCGTTGTTGGACATACGGGTGAGCGATAGGGTAATCGCATCCACGTCTGCCACGCCGGACGTGGCCGCCAGCGCGAAGATGCCGGCATCGCCAAAGGCATTTTTCAGGAATTCTCCCAGCAGCAGGATGGCGGTCAGCAGCAGGCCGAACAGTAGCGCGGAAGACAGGTCCAGCGGGTTCTGGGACAGGCTGGGCTGGCTGACTTGCAGTTGCCTGGAGTTTCTCTGCCAGATATACAGCGCCGGCCCGTAGAGCAGGATGGTCATCACAACCACCGGCCAGATCAGGCTCGGCAACAGAGCGGCGTTGATCACCAGGCAGTACACGAGAATGCGGGGGAACATGGTGCCGCAGGCAATCAGGATGCCGGCGGCAAACTGGGGGCTGAAGCCTTCGTTACTTCGGGACTGGCGGGCAAAGTGCAGGGTGAGGGCGGTGGACGAACTGAGGCCGGCAAACAAGCTGGTGAACAGGATGCCCTTGCGGGCCCCGGCTACCCGGATGGCGAAATAGCCGACAAACGAGATGGACGCAATCATCACCACCATCCACCAGATTTCCCGGGGGTTCAAGGCGCCGCCGGGACCCATGCGCTCATTGGGCAGCAGAGGCAGCATCACCACGGAGATCAGCAGCAGTTTCAGGGCAGCATCCAACTCGTGGGCCTGGAGCTTCTGCACCCAGCCGTGAATTTCTTCTTTGTTGTCCAAAATGATGGCGGTGATCACCGCCGCTGCCGTGGCAATCACCGGATCAACTGCAACCGCCACCGCACCAAAACAGAAGGTCAGCAGCATGCCCACCAGGCCGGTGATGCTGAAATTGCGGATGTGTTCCAGGCGTTCGCTGTAGGCCACCAGCCCCATGGCCACCACGCTCAGCAGCAGCACCGGGAAGGCCCACACGGTAATTTCTGCGGCCAGCACCGCAGCAAGGCCGCCGAGCAGGCCAACCAGCGAAAAGGTACGAATACCGGCGATTCGCTCCCCGGATTTCTGCTCCCGGGCATCCCAGCCCCGCTCCAGGCCAACGATCGCGCCCAGCAACAGGGCTACGGCCAGGTTGATGGTGGTCTGGTTTGAGGCAATAAACTGGCTGGCTACGTCATCCACTGGCCGCACGATTCCCTGAAAAATGGATTTGTCTTGCATTCTAGGCAATTACCGGTGGCCAGGTCACCCTTT
>CAYUNQ010000057.1:1756-6840 GCA_964446185.1 uncultured Marinobacter sp.
CTCGTGCTGCCACACTTTTGGGGCGGTTTCTGGTAACCTGCGCGGCCCCGATCTGTCCTCCCGATGAATTGAAAGTGATACCCCCGACCATGATGAATGCACTCAAGCAAAACTGGTTCTCGAACATCCGTGGTGACGTGCTCGCCGGCACGGTGGTGGCACTGGCCCTGATTCCGGAAGCCATTGCCTTCTCCATCATTGCCGGTGTCGACCCGAAAGTAGGCCTGTACGCCTCCTTCTGTATTGCCGTGATCATTGCCTTTGTGGGTGGCCGGCCGGGTATGATCTCTGCGGCTACCGGCGCCATGGCGTTGCTGATGGTGACGCTGGTAAAGGAGCACGGCCTGCAGTACCTGCTGGCGGCAACCCTGCTGACCGGTGTCATCCAGATTGCAGCCGGCTACCTGAAACTGGGCGGGTTGATGCGCTTTGTCTCGCGCTCGGTGGTGACCGGCTTTGTGAATGCGCTGGCCATCCTTATTTTCATGGCCCAGCTGCCGGAGCTCACGAACGTAACCTGGCACGTCTATGCCATGACCGCTGCGGGTCTGGGCATTATCTATCTGTTTCCGCTGATCCCCACCGTGGGCAAAGTGATTCCATCACCCCTGGTATGCATAGTTGGCCTGACCATTGTAGCCATGGTTCTGGGCCTGGATATCCGCACCGTAGGCGATATGGGCGAGTTGCCGGATACCCTGCCGATCTTCCTGTGGCCGGATGTACCGCTGACCCTGGAAACCCTGATGATTATCCTGCCTTACTCGCTCGGCCTGGCTGTTGTGGGCCTGCTGGAGTCGCTGATGACCGCCACCATTGTGGATGACCTGACCGACACCACCAGTGACCGCAACCGCGAGTGCAAAGGCCAGGGCATTGCCAATATCGGTTCCGGGCTGTTGGGGGGCATGGCTGGCTGCGCCATGATCGGCCAGTCCATCATTAACGTGAAATCCGGCGGCCGTACCCGGCTGTCGACGCTGACGGCCGGTGTGTTCCTGCTGATTCTGGTGCTGGTGCTGGATAAGTGGCTGGTGCAAATTCCCATGGCGGCCCTGGTGGCGGTAATGATCATGGTGTCCATCGGTACCTTCAGCTGGGATTCCATTCGTAATCTTCGGGAGCACCCCCTGTCCACCAACATAGTGATGCTGGTGACGGTGATTGTGGTGGTGGCCACCCATAACCTGGCGTTCGGCGTGCTGGCCGGTGTTTTGCTGGCAGCGTTGTTCTTCGCCAACAAAGTGGGCCATTACATGCTGGTGACCTCCGAGCTGGACGAACAAACCGGTACCCGCCGCTACACCGTAGCAGGCCAGGTTTTCTTCAGTTCTTCGGAAAAATTCCTCGAATCCTTTGACTTCAAGGAAGCGGTGGATAATGTTGTGATAGACCTGAGCCGCGCACACTTCTGGGATATCACAGCCGTAGGTGCGCTGGACAAGGTGGTCCTCAAGTTCCGCCGTGAGGGTGCAGACGTTGAAGTGATCGGCCTGAACGAAGCCAGTGCCACCATCGTTGACCGCTTCGGGGTGCACGACAAGCCCGGGGCTACTGACCCGCTGATGGGCGGGCACTGACCATGAATCAGAAAGGTGAGGCGAATATGTTACGAGTCGTGGCCTGTATCGACGGTTCCCGGGCAGCCCCTGCGGTGTGTGATTATGCCGCGTGGGCCAGCCGGCATATGGATGCACCCCTGATGCTGCTGCACGTTCTGAACGAAGAGCGTTATCCGGCCGAACCGGACCTGGCCGGCAACATTGGCCTGGGCAGCCGCGAGCAACTGCTGGACGAGCTGGCAGAACTGGACCGCAAACGCTCCAAACTGGCCCTGGAGCACGGCCACCACATGCTGGATGAAGCCGAAGCCCGGGTACAGAAGGCCGGCATTGCCGAAGTGGTAAAGCGCCAGCGCCATGATAATCTGACCGATTCCTTGCTGGCTCTGGAGAAAGAAACCCGCCTGTTCGTGATGGGGCTGCACGGTGAAAGTAGTTCGGACCGGGATATTCACATCGGCAGCCAGCTGGAAACCGTGATCCGCAGTGTTCACCGTCCAATTTTGCTGGTGCCCGACGAGTTCAGCCAGCCGAAGAGTGCCATGTTGGCCTTTGATGGCAGCGAGACCGCCTTCAAAGGCGTGGAAATGGTGGCCGTCAGCCCGGTACTGAGAGGTCTGCCTCTGCACCTGGTGATGGTGGGAGCGGATACCGAAGAGCGTTGGGAGCAGCTGAAAAAGGCCGAAAAAATGCTGGCAGGCCTGGACGTGGAGATCAGCCTGGCCATCCGTGCCGGCGATGTGGAACCCACACTGCATGCCTACCAGGAAGAGCATGGTATCGACATGCTGGTGATGGGGGCCTACGGCCATTCCCGCATTCGCCAGTTCCTGGTGGGCAGCACCACAACCACCATGCTGAAAACCGCGAAGAAGCCCCTGGTTATCCTTCGCTAGGGAGCCCAGCCTATGCCCGGTCAGCGACTGCTTTCGCTTGTTGCCAGCTTCTGTGCCTTGCTGATCCTGGCCGGGTGCTCCACCGCATTGAAACCGGTCGTGCATGACCCGGATTTCCGGCTATCCTCGGTGAAAGATTCCTTCGTCACGGATCAGCGCCGGATGCACCTTGCCCCAGACTCTCCGAACACCGGTTTCCAGTTACTGGACACGGGCCGTGATGCCTTCCTGGTGCGGGCCGCACTGATTGAAACCGCCAAGCAGTTTATCGATGCCCAGTATTATATCTGGAACAACGATGCCACCGGCCGGTACCTGGCAGGGCGGCTGGTAGCGGCGGCAGACCGTGGTGTTCAGGTGCGCCTGCTGCTGGACGACATTAACGTGGCTGGCAAGGAGCCGCTGTTTGCCGCCATGGCAACACACCCCAACATCCGGGTGCGTATCTTCAACCCGGCCCGTTCCCGCAGCGGGATGGGGCGCTGGTTATCTTTCATTGCCGATTTTGACCGCATTAACCGGCGCATGCACAACAAAACCTTTGTGGTAGACGGCCAGGTGGGCATTGCCGGTGGCCGAAACATTGGCGACGAATATTTTGATGAACACCCCAGCCTGAACTTCCGGGACCGGGATGTGATGGTTCTGGGGCCGCTTGCCGAAGACATGACCACCAACTTCGAGGCCTATTGGAACAACCAATGGGCCTATCCGCTGGCAACCCTCTACGACATGCCGGCCGACCGTGAGGCCAGAGCGACCCTGGCGCAGCTGCTACGGGAAACCGCAGCGGCCCCGGCCCTTAACGCAGCTCCCCACCAGGCGCAGAATGCGTCGGAAACCTACCTCAGGGGCCGGTTTGCCGGTATGGTCCAGGCGCCGGGGCAGCTGGTATTCGACCCGCCGCCACAAGACCCGCAAGCCCCGGCCGATGCTCCCCAGAACACCGCCCGTGCCCTGTACGGTCTGGTTCAGGATGCCCGTTCAGAAATCCTGATTGAATCCGCCTACCTGATCCTGGCCGACAACCAGCTCGACAACCTCGGAGCCCTGGACAACCAGCCGCTGAAGGTAGCGGCATTAACCAATTCCCTGGCCACCAACGACCTGGTGACCAACCACTCCGGCTATGCCCGCTGGCGCCGGGGAATGCTGGAGCAGGGGATCGAACTTTACGAACTGCGCCCGGATGCGCCGGCTTGCCAGCACTGGGTAGACAGCCGTGCCGCCTGCGAACAGGGCGCTGTCAGCCTGCATTCCAAGGCGGTGGTGTTTGACCGGGAAACCCTGTTTATCGGCTCGTTCAACGTCAACCTGCGCTCAATCTACCTGAATGGCGAGACCGTGCTGATCATCCACAGCCCCGAACTGGCCACCGCCGTGGCGGAAGATATCCGCTACGCCATGGCCCCGGAAAACAGCTGGCAGGTAAGGCTGGACGAGCAGGGCGACTTGCACTGGCAGTCTGACGGCGAGCAGGTTGACCATGAGCCGGGGGTGGGCTTCTGGCGGCGGGCTACGTCGCGGTTCCTGTCCTGGCTGCCGATCGAAAAGTACCTGTAACTGCCTCAGGCCTCGTTGCCTGCGGCCACTCCCGATGCCCACGCCCATTGAAAGTTATGTCCGCCCAGGTGGCCGGTCACATCCACCACCTCGCCAATAAAGAACAGGTTGGGCTGCTCCAGCACGGCCATGGTCTTTGACGACAACTGCCGGGTATCCAGGCCACCCAGGGTCACTTCGGCCGTTCGGTAACCCTCGGTGCCCGCGGGTTTGATGGTCCAGTTGCCCAGAGTGTCGGCAATCTGCTCGATATCCTGGTTGCGGTATTCCTGCAGCGGCCGGCTCCAGCCCTGCAGTTCATTAAAGGCCTGGGCGAAGCGTTTGGGCAGGTACTGGTTCAGGTACTGCGCCATGGTGGACTGGGGCTTCTGCTTGCGCAGGGCAAACAGGTCCTCCTGGATGGCTTGTGCCGGCAGCAGGTTGATGTGCAGCTCATCGCCGGGTTGCCAGTAACTGGACACCTGCAGCATGGCCGGCCCGCTCAGGCCCCGGTGGGTGACCAGCATGGGCTCCCGGAAGTGCTGCTTGTGGCAGCTTGCATCCACCGGGCAACTCACCCCGGCCAGGGGCGCCAGCTGTTGCTTCAGCTCCGGGTGCAGGGTGAAAGGCACCAGCCCGGCTCGGGTGGGTAATACTGCTAGCCCGAACTGCTTTGCCAGTTCGTAGCCGAAACCGGTCGCGCCCATGGTAGGGATGGACAAACCGCCGGTGGCCACCACCAGCGATTCGCACTTCAGGGTGCCGGCACCGGATTTGATCGTATAGCCGGAGCCGGAGGCCTGAACGCCGGAAACGGTGGTGTTCATGCGAATTTCTGCACCGGCCCACTCGCACTCGGTTAACAGTACATTGAGAATGTCTTTTGCGCTGTCCTTGCAGAACAGCTGTCCTGGGGCTTTTTCTTCGTATTCCACCCCGTGGCGGTCCACCAGTTCGACGAAATCCTGCGGGGTATAACGCTTCAGTGCAGAGATGCAGTAATGGGGATTGTCCGAGAGGAAGTTCGCCGGCGTGCTGTTCAGGTTGGTGAAATTACAGCGGCCACCGCCCGACATCAGGATTT
>CAYUNQ010000057.1:6850-12679 GCA_964446185.1 uncultured Marinobacter sp.
TGTTGGCGTGGTCAATCACCAGCACCTTGCGGCCGCGATAGCCCGCGGTGGCCGCACACATCAGCCCGGCGGCACCGGCGCCGATGATGATTACGTCATACTGGGATGTGGATACTGCCATTACCTGCCCGCCGCTGATAGAAAACCGGCGGGCAGTATATCAGCTACGCCCGCAGGTGCATCGGGTCCAGCAGCCCCGCCGCAATGGCAATGCCGGTCACATCCGGCAGCCGTTCGGCGCCCAGGCGCTTCATCACGCGGGCCCGGTACAGGTCGATGGTTTTTACGCTGACATCCAGCTGTTCGGCAATCTCCTTGCTGGTGTAGCCCTGGGCCAGGGGCAGGAAAACGTCTTTTTCCCGGCGGGTGAGGGTGGCAATCAAGGCTTCGGTGTCGCCGTTGGCCGCCATCTTGCCAGTGGCTTCACCGGTGTCTTGCAGGGCCTGCTGCACGCTGTCCAGCAGCAGTTGCTCGTTGAACGGCTTTTCGATGAAATCGAAGGCGCCGGATTTGAACGCCCTAACCACAATCGGCACATCGGCGTGGCCGGAGACGAAGATGATGGGAATTTCCAGCCCGCGCTTCTGCAATTCTTCCTGCACGTTCAGGCCGCCGAGGCCCGGCATGCGGATGTCGAGCACCACGCAACCCGGGCGGTTCTCGCCCACATCGTTCAGAAACTGGCGGCCGTCGCTGTAGGCTCGCACCTGCAATCCGACCGACTCCAGCAGCCACTGGGTAGACTCGAGCATGCCGGCGTCGTCGTCTACCACGAATACGGTGTTGGCTTCGGAAGGGTGGCTAGCGGACATCAGGGGATTGCTCCGGGTTATTGTTGGCGGAACTCATTCTAGAGCCAGCGCGACTATTGTTGAAGGAAAGGTTGGCCGGAAAGCGGCAAATCAGCGTCAACCCGCCGGTGTCAGCAGGAGTGGCGTCCAGGAATCCGCCAAAGCCTTCAATGATGGATCGGCTCATGGATAAGCCCAGGCCCAGGCCCTTGGGCTTGCTGGTATAGAACGGCTGGAACATCTGGCGAATGCCTTCGTCGTCCAGCCCGGGGCCTTGGTCGGTTACCTGGATCAGGGTTTCCTGTTGGTCGTTAATGCAGGTGCAGACGGTAATGCGCGACGGTTCGCGGTTTCCGGCCTGGTCGGCGGCTTCCACGTTGGCTTCAATGCCGTTACGAATCAGGTTAATCAACACCTGCTCCAGCAGAATCGGGTCTGCGGTGATCACCGGGGACTCCTCCGCCAGGTTCTCCTGCAGCCTCACGCCGTTCTTTTCACCTTCCCACTGGCACAGGCGGACCACGTCGCTCACCACGGCGTTTAACTCTACCGGGCCCATCTGTTTTTGGCCCTTGCGCAGGAAGGCCCGCAGGCGTTTGATCACTTCCGAGGCCCGGTTGGCGTGGTGCACGATCTTCTGCAGGCCATCTTCCACCTTGGCCAGCTTTTCCGGGCGCTTGTCGGCTTCTTTCAGAAAGCGCTGGCTGGCGCTGGCAAAGTTCACAATCGACGCCAGCGGCTGGTTCATCTCATGGGCAATGCTGGATGCCAGTTCACCCAGGGTCGCCAGCCGGGCAGTGTGGGCCAGTTCCTCGGCCAGCAGTCGGTTCTGTTCTTCCTGCTCGATGCGGGCGGTGATGTCACGAGACACGCTGATCACTTCCACCACCGCGCCGGTGTAGGTTTCCCGGATGGCGCGGCTGGCAATCTCGAACCAGCGGCGGCTGCCGTTGCGGTGCTGGATTTCCAGGGTCAGGGTGGCGTAGCCGTCTTCCTGAAGGCGGTTACGGGTGTGAGTCAGTTGCTCCGCCACCTTGTCGTTGCCGAACACCTCTTCAAGGGATTTGCCCCTGAGCTCTTCCGGCCAGTAACCCAGCAGCCGCCAGGAGGCGGGCGTGGCGTCGATAAAGCGGCCGTCGGGAGCGTGGCGGGAAATCAGGTCGGTAGTATTCTCGGTAATCAGCCGGTAAAGCCGGCTGGAGCGCAGAGCTTCTTCCTGGGTGAGGACATCGGTGGTGGCATCTCGCCCGCGGATGACAACCTGCTGGTTGTCTGCGTCCGGAATGAAGGTCCAGAGGCAGATTTTGTCGGCAAACCGGGATTCCACGTTCTCGATGGCCCGGTCCTGGTTCAGTGCCGAAGCAGCAAGGGCCGGGGCGTTTACCGGCAAGAGTTCCCCGGCTTCGGCCAGGCGTGCGGCTTCCATCAGCTGGCGGGCGGCGGCATTGCAGCTTAAAACCCGGGCATCGGCGCTGGTCACGAGTGTGGGCTGGGGGTCTTTCTCTGGGATCTTCATAGATTATAGTGGTAATCCTATAATACCATGGTAGAGTTTCTAGTATTGATTTCGTTAACTACCATTGTTGTTAATGCAAAGTATAGCGGCTTTGACGTTTCTACTGAACACGCATAAGAACAACATAAGCATACGAGGACCACACCAATGACTTCGATCTTTGATCAGGGCCTTGAGCCCCGGAACGCGAACTATGCGGTCCAGTCTCCCATTGATTTCATCGAACGTACCGCCAGTGTTTACCCGGATTACCCGGCGATTATCCACGGGGCTATCCGCCGCAACTGGGCAGAAACCTATGATCGCTGCCGCCGGCTGGCGTCTGCCCTGAAGGGGCGGGGCATTGGCCGTGGCGATACGGTTGCGGTGATGCTGCCGAATATCCCGGCCATGGTGGAGTGCCATTTTGGTGTGCCGATGATCGGTGCGGTGCTGAACACCCTGAACGTGCGTCTGGATGCCGAAGCCATTGCCTTTATGCTGGAGCATGGTGAAGCCAAGGTGGTGATTGCCGACCGTGAATTCGGCCAGGTGGTCAAAGATGCCGTTCGTCACCTGGAACACAAGCCGCTGGTGATCGATGTTGACGATCCCGAGTACGGCGAAGGCGTTCAGGTAAGCGATCTGGATTACGAAGCCTTCCTGCAGGAGGGTGACCCGGAGTACCAGTGGAACTTCCCCGCAGATGAGTGGGATGCCATTTCCCTGAACTACACCTCCGGTACTACCGGCAACCCCAAGGGCGTGGTTTACCACCATCGTGGTGCCTATATTAACTCGCTGGGTAACCAGACGGTCTGGTCTATGGACATGCACCCGGTGTACCTGTGGACCCTGCCGATGTTCCACTGCAACGGCTGGTGTTTCCCCTGGACCATCACCGCCATGGCCGGTACCCACGTGTGCCTGCGCCGGGTGGACCCGGAAAAGATCCTCAAGCTGATTCGCGACCACCAGGTGACTCACATGTGTGGAGCACCGATTGTTCTGAACGCGCTGCTGAATGCGTCTCCGGAAGCGAAAGCCGGTATCACCCACGAAGTGAAATCCATGACTGCCGGTGCGGCGCCCCCAGCCCAGGTGATCGGTGCCATCGAAGAGATGGGCATCAAGGTAACCCACGTATACGGCCTGACCGAAGTTTACGGCCCGGTAACCGTGTGTGCCTGGAAATCCGAGTGGGATGCGCTGCCATTGCAAGAACGTGCCCAGGTCAAGGCGCGCCAGGGCGTTCGCTATCACACCTTGGGCGGCACTATGGTGGCAGACCCCAACACCATGCAGCCGGTGCCGAAAGACGGCAAGACCATTGGCGAAATCTTCCTGCGCGGTAACACCGTGATGAAGGGCTACCTGAAGAACCCGAGTGCCACCGAAGAAGCCTTCCGCGGCGGCTGGTTCCACACTGGCGACCTGGCGGTATGGCACGAAGACGGTTACATGGAAATCAAGGATCGTCTGAAAGACATCATCATTTCCGGTGGTGAGAACATCTCCACCATCGAAGTTGAAGATACCCTGTATCGCCACCCGGCGGTGATGGAAGCCGCGGTGGTTGCCCGGCCGGACGAAAAGTGGGGTGAGACTCCCTGCGCCTTCGTGACCCTGAAGCCGGAAGCCGGTAATGTCACTGAAGAAGACATCATCAGCTTTTGTCGCGAGCACCTTGCCCGCTTCAAGGTTCCGAAAACCGTCGTGTTCTCGGAGCTGCCGAAGACCTCTACCGGCAAGATCCAGAAGTTCGTACTGCGGGACCAGGCCAAAGAACTGAACTGATCCGGCAAGGCTGCGCCGCCGGGCGCAGCCACACCTCTTTCCACAAAAACAACATTGACTGGCACCCGACACCGGTGTGCCCGGAGGTACTGTTATGCAAATGTTCCACAGAAAAAATGGTGAGGAACAGCCGTTCTGGCCGGCTGGACCCTTCAAAATCCGTCTGCCGTTTGTCCACTATCGGTGGGAATTCGCGGAGATGGTGCAGGCACTGATCATGTTCGTGGTCAGCCTGGCGATGATTCCCCTGCTGGAAAAATACCTGGGCATTCCCTACGACGTGGCCCTGGCCTACGTTGTGGTGTGCGGTATCGGCTTCATGCTACCGGCGCTGCTGGGTGTACCACTGGTGCCCGGCTGGATTACCCCGGGTATCCCCGTGGTGTTGCTGTTCCTTTCCGACTATGAACCCGGCCCCGAGGCTATCCAGGCACTGTTTGCCCTGCAATTCCTGGTGTTCCTGATCTTCCTGGTTCTAGGTGTTACCCGCCTGGGCAGCAAGCTGGTGGAGTGGATTCCCCGCTCCATGAAGGGCGGTATCATCATCGGTGCCGGTATTGCCGCACTGATGGGCGAAATCGAAGCCGGTGGTCGCCTGGCCAACACGCCGATCTCACTGATTGTGGGTGGCCTGGTGTGCCTGTACCTGATGTTCTCGGTGTCCTTCAAGGGCTTTGTCGACAAGAGCAATATCGCACGAAAAATCGCCAACTACGGTATGGTGCCGGGTATGGTAGTGGCCATACTGGTGGGCTTTGCCACCGGTGAGTACGACGTTCCCGATGTGCAGTGGGGCATCACCAAGCCGGCCTTTGACCAGCTGTGGAACTACCTGCCGTTTACCGTAGGCTTCCCGGACCTGAATATCTTCCTGTACGCCATTCCGACGGCGGTCATTGCCTACGTCATCGCCTTCGGTGACATCGTGGTGGGGCAATCCCTGATGAACCGCGTGGACCACCTGCGCAAAGACGAAGACATCGACAACAGCATCGACCGTGTTCACCTGGTAACGGCTATCCGTAACGGTGGTCATGCCTTCTTCGCGCCTTACCCGGGCCTTGCCGGTCCGATCTGGACCGCGGTAACCGCCACCATGGCCGAGCGCTACAAGTACGGCCGTAACGCCATGGACTCCATCTACAGCGGTGGTGGCACCTTCTGGATTACCGGCTTCATTGCGCTGTTTGTGCTGCCGCTGGTGAGCTTCTTCCAGCCGGTACTGCCGATTGCCCTGTCGCTGACCCTGCTGCTTACTGGCTATATCTGCCTGATGGTGGGCCTGGAGCAGTTGGAGAACAACACCGAGCGTGGCATTGCCGGCACCATGGGTGTGGTACTGGCAGTCTATGGCGCGGGCTGGGGCCTGGCCACCGGTGCCATGCTGTACTACCTGATTGAGCGTACCCATTTGCTCAAGTTCACCTCGGACCCCGAAGCACCGGGCGCCGAGAAGAGCGAGTAATTCTGAACCCGGTGTCGCTGAACTAGCGGCGGCACCCACCCACTGTGTGTCCTTGGGAGGCTTCGGCCTCCTTTTTTCGTTTTGTTACAGGATTTGTTGTCGTGGGCTTTTTTGTTAACGGTTTTGCTGGGCAGCTGAAATTCTTGCCGACATATGCAAGACTTGTGTCTCCAAAATAATCACAATAAAGGGCGTTCCCGCCAGAGGAGCCGCCCGCACCCGGGAGGCTTTTGCACATGCGAGTTGGTCTGATCGTTGATTCCGCCTGTGATCTACCCTAT
>CAYUNQ010000058.1:0-3183 GCA_964446185.1 uncultured Marinobacter sp.
GAGTTTTCCGCTTAGCCGGCTTGTGTTCAGCGACAAAAAAACCTGCGACTTGCGCAGGTTTTTTTGTGGAACGTTCAACGGGGGATTAGCCCATGTTGAACAGTTCACCCAGCTTGGTAGCCAGCATCATGTCGCCTTCGGCGCGCAGCTGACCAGCCATGAATGCTTGCATGCCGTCAGTCTCGCCAGACACGATGCCCTGAAGGGTTTCAGAGTTCATGATCAGGGTAACGGAAGGGTCGTCATGTGAGCCTTCGTTCAGCTTGCAGGCGCCGTCGTTGATTTCCAGGTTGTAGGTCTTGTCGTCTTCGATATCGAATTGGAAGACCAGCTCCAGACCCTGTGCAGCGTCTGCGTTAAAGTTCTTTTCCAGCTTTTCAAATACCTGAGCTACAGACATTGTTTTACCCTTTTTGGTGGTTGTCTTGTCATGGTGACTTCGCAATCCGACTTTATGGGCACAGCGTGACGCTGTCAAGCTTGATCGAACGCTTGTTTTAATTTTCTTTCGGGCTTATCACACTTGGGCTGAGCGGGTACACTCTTGGCTTTGCGAAACACTTCTGGAGATTGCATTTTGGAATTTCTCACTGAATACGGCCTTTTCCTTGCCAAGGTTGCCACCTTTGTTGTGGCCGCCATTATTCTGGCCACTATTATCCTGTCGGCAGCCCATCGGGACCGGGACGACCACGATGGCGAGGGGGAGCTGAAAATCCGTAAGCTGAACGATCAGTACCGGCAGCTGAAAGAGGCAATCCAGACCCGGCTGATGTCAGATCCCGAATACAAAGCCTGGGCCAAGAAGAAAAAGAAAGAAGACAAGGCCGAGAAAAAAGCGGCAAAGACCGGTAAAGACGGTGAGACTGAAGCGGCAGGGAAGTCCCGTATCTATGTGATCGACTTTGATGGCGACATCAAGGCCAGCGACACCGACACCCTGCGGCGCTCTGTGTCTGCCGTGCTGAGTGTGGCTAACCCGGAAACCGACGAAGTTGTGGTACGCCTTGAGAGCGGCGGTGGGCTGGTACATGCCTACGGGCTTGCCGCTGCACAGCTTGACCGTATCCGCAGCAAGGGCGTTCCTCTGACCGCGTGCGTGGACAAGGTGGCCGCCAGTGGCGGCTACATGATGGCCTGCGTGGCCGACAAGATCATCGCCTCGCCGTTCGCCGTACTGGGCTCGATCGGTGTGGTGGCGCAGCTACCCAACTTCCACCGTTTGCTGAAAAAGCACGAAGTGGACTTCGAAGTCCTTACCGCCGGCGAGCACAAGCGTACCCTGACCGTGTTCGGCGAGAACACCGACAAGGGCCGCCAGAAGTTTCTCGACGATCTGGAAGACACCCACGGCCTGTTCAAGGAGTATGTCAGCGAGCGCCGGCCAGAGCTGGATATACAGGCGGTGGCAAATGGTGATATCTGGTTTGGCAAGCGGGCACTGGAGGTCAAGCTGATCGATGAGATCAAGACTTCAGACGAGTACCTGATCGAGGCTTGTGAGCGGGGCGATGTGGTGTCTGTGTCGTTCCAGCACAAGCGCACACTGCCGGAGAAGTTGGGGCTGGCTGCCAGCGCCGCGCTCGAACACTCCGTATGGAAGGTGTTGAGCGCGTTCCGTAACCAGAAAATCCAGTAGCGGGCCTCCCTCAGGAGGCCCGGCGGCGGAACAGGGGCACGTCTGTGTCTGCTGCCGCCTGATAGCTCTGCGAGAAGAAGTTCAGGCAACGGGCTGCCTTGGTAGCGTCTTTGTCGAAGCGCAGGGCGTAGGCATCAAAGCCGCAGCGTTTCATGAACTGCAACTGGTCGAGCAGTACATCGCCTATAGCCCGGAGTTCGCCGGTGTAGCCGAAGCGCTCCCGCAGCAAGCGGCCAATGCTGTAGCCACGGCCATCTACAAAGCGCGGAAAGTTGACGGCGATCACCGGTAGCTCGTTTACCTTGTCTGCCAGCTGTTCCGGCTCGTCGTGGCTGTCAAACCACACACCCAGGTCGTCCCGGCCGGCGTACTGTTCATATCCTTCCAGCCAAAGATCTACCGGAATAAGCGAAGGCTGACCCTCAGGAATCTTCAGCGTTTCGCCCGCTTCAGGGCGGGCAATCACTGCCCAGTTGTCGCTACGAAGGCTGCCGTCAACGGCGATGATATCAGGCATATACCCGCTCCTTGAAAGGGTCCAGGCCCACCCGGCGATAGGTGTCCAGGAAGGTTTCTTCCTCTGTGCGTTTTTCAACATACACATCAATGATCTTGGCCACGACATCCGGCATTTCTTCACTGGCGAATGACGGCCCGAGAATTTTGCCGATGGTTGCATCGTGCTGGGAGGCGCCGCCCAGACTTACCTGGTAGAACTCCTCGCCCTTTTTGTCGACCCCCAGAATTCCGATGTTGCCCACGTGGTGATGACCACAGGCGTTCATGCAACCGGAGATGTTGAGGTCGATAGGGCCAAGATCATACAGGTAGTCCAGGCTATCAAACCGGCGCTGAATGGCTTCGGCTATGGGAATGGACTTGGCGTTGGCCAGCGCGCAGAAATCGCCGCCCGGGCAGCAGATGATATCCGTCAGGGTGTGAAGGTTCGCCGTGGCGAAGCCCATCGGGGTAATTCGCTGCCACAACTCGAACAGGCGGTCTTGCCGCACGTCTGCCAGTACAATGTTCTGCTCGTGGGTGGCCCGTACCTCACCGAAGCTATATTCGTCCGCCAGATCGGCGATCTGCTCGAACTGGATATCGGTTACATCGCCAGGGGGCGTACCCGTCTGCTTCAGGGTAAGCGTAACGATGGCGTAGCCGGGTTTCTTGTGCTCGTCTACGTTCTGTGTCAGCCATTTGTCGAACTCCCGGTTCTCAAAGCGCTGCTTGCCCAACAGGTCGGTAGCATTCTCCAGTGTCTGGTAGTCTGGCTCAGTAAAGTAGCCTTTAAACTTCTGAATGGTTTCGTTGTTAAGCCGGGTAGGGGAATCCTTGATTGCCGCCCACTCAGCTTCGACTTTCTGCGCAAAACCTTCCGGGGTCAGTGCTTTTACCAGAATCTTGATA
The DNA here is from genome assembly GCA_964446185.1 of uncultured Marinobacter sp. Classification (GTDB taxonomy): domain Bacteria; phylum Pseudomonadota; class Gammaproteobacteria; order Pseudomonadales; family Oleiphilaceae; genus Marinobacter. The sequence continues at coordinate 3,050 of CAYUNQ010000058.1, forward strand.
CGTGCCTTGTACTTGTTGTCGCGCCGACCATAGCGGTTGTATACGCGAATGATGGCCTCCAGGTACGTCAGCAGGTCCAGCTCCGGCAGGAACTGGCGGATCACCGGGGCGACCATCGGGGTTCTGCCCAGACC
>CAYUNQ010000058.1:3193-12635 GCA_964446185.1 uncultured Marinobacter sp.
GCCTGCGTGCACCCGGAAGCCCAGCTCGCCCTGATCATTGCGCACAATCTGCAGGCCGATGTCATGAACCTGGATGGCCGCCCTGTCGGTTTTCTCGGAGGCATTCACCGCAATCTTGAACTTGCGGGGCAGAAACGCGAATTCCGGGTGGAAGGTAGACCACTGGCGGATGATTTCACAGTAGGGGCGCGGGTCGGCAATCTCGTCCGCCTGTACACCGGAGAACTGGTCTGTGGTGGTGTTACGGATGCAGTTGCCGCTGGTCTGGTTGGCGTGCATTTCCACTTCTGCCAGTTCTGCCAGAATATCGGGTACGTCTTCCAGCTTGGGCCAGTTCAGCTGGATGTTGGTGCGGGTGGTTACGTGACCGTAGCCGCGGTCGTAATCCCGTGTGATCCGGGCCAGGCGGCGCAATTGCTCGGAGCGCAGCATGCCGTAAGGCACGCAGATACGCAGCATGGGGGCGTGACGTTGTACGTAAAGACCGTTCTGGAGGCGAAGGGGAAGGAACTCCTCTTCGGAAAGCTCACCGGCCAGTGCGCGTTCGGTCTGGTCCCGGAACTGGGCCACACGCTCGGCTGCGATTTGCTTGTCGTGTTCATCGTAAACGTACATAGGGTAACGTCCTGCTTGCTACATCAGAGTGTCTGCTTGATTCGGGCGCATTAAAAACGGGCGCCTTATTCCCGAGATGCAGGATATCACCGGCTTTTTATTCTCAAAATGATTATTTCAACATAACATTATCGATTCAGGCGATAAGCAAGGTTCGCCGAGGCTGGACGAATATCAATTAACTGCTTAACTAAAGGTCGAACCACCGGTAATAACAACAGAATAAGAGAGGTGAGGGTAACCATGAGTAAATCTTCAGGTTCAGACAGCAAGGCCGATGCCGTAGCCGCCGTTCTGCTGGTGATGTTAACGGTGTCGTTTGCGGTGTTTTGGGTGGCCGGCCAATAGTCTATTGCCCGGCCAGAACCAGGTTAACAACAAGGATCAGGCCGCCGACAAAGGCGGCCGTGAACAGCAGCCCAGCTACAATATAGGGCAGCGGGCTGTGGCTTGAGAAGTCTTCCTGCCGGCGCCGATCGGATTGAACACCGAGGGCACCGGCCAGGATGCTTTGCAGAACTTTCAGAACCCCCGGCGAACCGGGTTTGTTGTCATCGTTGGCTTTGTTGTTTTTGTTGGCAACGTGGGTCATGGTTTTCCGCCCTGATTTATTCCGCTGGATCGTAGGCCAGACTGGGCATCAGCCAGCGTTCGGCTTCGGCTTTTGACAGACCTTTGCGTTCAGCATAGTCCTCAACCTGGTCCACGCCAATTTTGCCTACCGCAAAGTACTTGGATTCCGGGTGGGCGAAGTACCAGCCAGACACCGCTGCAGTCGGATACATGGCGAAATGTTCCGTCAGCTGAAGGCTGGTGTTTGCCGTGGCATCCAGCAATTTGAACAAGGTGGCTTTTTCCGTGTGGTCCGGGCAGGCCGGGTAGCCAGGCGCCGGACGAATGCCACGGTAGCGTTCCTTGATCAGGTCTTCATTGGCCATCTGTTCGTCGGTGGCGTAACCCCAGAACTCCCTGCGCACCCGCTCGTGCATGCGCTCGGCAAAGGCTTCAGCCAGCCGGTCAGCCAGGGCTTGCACCATAATGGCGCTGTAATCGTCGTGGGCTTCCTTGAACTCTGCGGTCAGTTCGTCCACGCCAATACCCGTGGTTACCGCAAAGCCACCCACGTAATCCCCCAGGTGCGAGCTTTCAGGGGCAATGAAATCAGACAGCGCCATCATCGGCTTGCCCGGGGCTTTCTCGTCCTGCTGGCGCAGGTGGTGCAGGGTGGTGAGTTCCTCGGTGCGGGTCTCGTCTGTGTACACCACGATGTCGTCGCCCCGCCGGTTGGCCGGCCAGAAGCCAATCACGCCGCGGGCCTCAATGCGCTTTTCGTCGATCATACGCTTGAGCAGCTTCTGGGCATCGTCAAACAGGGTGCGGGCAGCTTCGCCGCGCTTGGGGTCGTCGAAAATCGCGGGGTACTTGCCAGCAATGTCCCAGGAGATGAAGAACGGCGTCCAGTCGATGTATTCCGCCAGTTCGTTCAGGTCATAGTCTTCGAACACCCGTACGCCGGTAAACGCCGGCTTGGGCGGCTGGTAGTTTTCGAAATCAATCTCCGGCGCCCGTGCCCGGGCTTCTTTCAGGGAGACCAGCTTGGTGCGGTCGCCACGGTTCTTGCGGCGCTCACGGATTTCGTTGTACTCGGTGCGGGCTGCTTCCACAAAGGCCGGCTTGGCGGTCTTGCTCAGCAGCTGCGACGCCACGTTGACGCAACGGGAGGCATCAGACACGTACAATGCAATGTCGTTCTTGTACTGGGGCTCGATTTTTACCGCGGTATGGGCTTTGGAGGTGGTGGCACCCCCGATCATCAGCGGAATCCTGAAGTCCAGCCGCTGCATCTCACGGGCGACGTGCACCATTTCGTCCAGCGACGGGGTGATCAGGCCACTCAGGCCGATAATGTCGACGTTTTCCGCCTTGGCTTTTTCCAGGATCTTGTCGCAGGGCACCATTACGCCCATGTCGATCACTTCGTAGTTATTGCACTGCAACACTACGCCCACGATGTTCTTGCCGATGTCGTGCACATCGCCTTTCACCGTGGCCATCAGGATCTTGCCCTTGGCCTGTTGGTCGCCGGATTTCTCCGCTTCGATAAACGGAATCAGGTGGGCCACTGCCTGTTTCATGACCCGGGCGCTCTTGACGACCTGGGGCAGGAACATTTTACCGTCACCGAACAGGTCGCCGACCACGTTCATGCCGGCCATCAGCGGGCCTTCAATCACCTCGATGGGATGGCTGGCGTTAAGGCGACAGGCTTCGGTATCTTCGATGATGAAGTTGGTGATGCCTTTAACCAGAGCGTGCTCAAGCCGCTTCTCAACCGGCCATTCGCGCCAGGCCAGGTCTTCTTCCTTGGCCTGGCCACCTTTGCCCTTGAACTTCTCGGCCGCTTCCAGCAGGCGGTCGGTGGAATCGTCGCGGCGGTTCAGGACTACGTCTTCCACCAGCTCTTTGAGGTCCGGTTCGATGTCGTCGTAGATCACCAGTTGGCCGGGGTTCACGATACCCATGTTCAGGCCGGCCTTGATGGCGTGGTACAGGAATACCGAATGGATGGCTTCGCGCACGGCATCGTTGCCCCGGAACGAGAAGGACACGTTGCTCACACCGCCGGAAATGGACGCGTGGGGCAGGTTCTCTTTAATCCAGCGGGCGGCATTGATGAAGTCTACCGCGTAGTTGTTGTGCTCTTCGATGCCGGTGGCAATGGCAAAGATGTTCGGGTCGAAGATGATGTCGGCCGGGTTGAAGCCGATGCCAACCAGCACATCGTAGGAGCGCTTACAGATTTCGGTTTTGCGTTTGAAGGTGTCGGCCTGGCCATCTTCGTCAAAGGCCATGACCACAACCGCGGCGCCGTAGCGCATGCAGTCCTTTGCCCGCTTGATGAACTCTTCTTCGCCTTCTTTCAGGCTGATGGAGTTCACCACGGCCTTGCCCTGGATGCAGCGCAGGCCGGCTTCGATCACTTCCCACCTGGAGGAGTCGATCATAATGGGTACGCGGGAAATGTCCGGCTCGGAGGCGACCAGGTTCAGGAAGGTGACCATCACCTCCTTGGAATCCAGCATGCCCTCGTCCATGTTGATGTCGATGATCTGGGCACCGTTTTCAACCTGGTCCCGGGCGACACTCAGGGCTTCTTCATACTGCTCTTCCTTGATCAGGCGCAGGAAGCGCTTGGAGCCGGTTACGTTGGTGCGTTCGCCCACGTTGATGAACAGGGTGTTCTCGTCGCCGGTGAACGGCTCAAGGCCAGCCAGCCGCAAGGCCTTTGGGCGGTCGGGAATCTGCCGGGGCGGATACTTGGAGACTACTTTGGCGATGGCTTCGATGTGTTCCGGGCGGGAACCACAGCAGCCGCCGATAATGTTCAGGAAGCCGTCTCTGGCAAAGCCTTCAATGATCTCGGCCATTTCTTCCGGGGTCTGGTCGTACTCACCGAACTCGTTGGGCAGGCCCGCGTTCGGGTGCGCGGAGACATAGGTTTCCGCTTTATTGGAAAGCTCTTCCACATAGGGGCGCAGGGCATCGGCACCCAGTGCGCAGTTCAGGCCCACGGAAATGGGGCGGGCGTGGGCAATGGAGGTGTAGAATGCTTCCGTGGTCTGACCGGACAGGGTGCGGCCAGAAGCGTCGGTAATGGTGCCGGAGATCATGATCGGCAGTTCAATACCGGAATCTTCGAAGTACTGCTGGGTGGCGTAGATGGCCGCCTTGGCGTTCAGGGTATCGAAAATGGTTTCGATCAGGATCAGGTCAGAGCCACCTTCCACCAGGCCTGACACCGCCTCGTAATAGTTGTCCACCAGAGTCTGGAAGTCGACGTTGCGGAACCCCGGGTTATTGACATCCGGCGACAGCGAAGCGGTGCGGGAGGTAGGGCCAACAGCGCCGGCTACGAAGCGGGGTTTGTCCGGATTTTTGGCGGTGTATTCATCGGCGATTTCCCGGGCCAGGCGGGCAGAGGCCACGTTCAGCTCCCGGGCCAGCTCTTCCATGCCGTAATCGGCCTGGGACAGACGGGTGGAGTTGAAGGTGTTGGTTTCGATAATATCGGCGCCGGCATCCAGGTACTCTGCGTGAATGTTGCGCAGCAGGGCAGGCTGGGTGAGGTTCAGCAGGTCGTTGTTGCCCTGAACATCCCGATCGAAGTCTTTGAACCGGTCACCCCGGAAGGCGGCTTCATCCAGTTTCTGGTTCTGGATCATGGTGCCCATGGCGCCATCAAGAACAATGATGCGTTCCTTGAGTGCCTGTTGAAGCTGTTCCAGACGGGTGTTGCGATCGGTCATAGAGAAATCTTCCGGATGTCGTGAATAACGTCGTATAACGGTCAATGGCGCGGGATCATAGCAAAAACCAAGCGGTTCGTCTTAGTATGCATGATCATTATCAAGTGCCTGAATCGGCACCGCCACTTGCAGCTGCATAAGGGAAAGTCATTAGCCCGATTAATGCCCGACCATTTTACTTGGTCTTTTAAGTTCCTGCGAACTCTCCTAAAATAGACCTACATTTGAAAACAGGTGGAAAGCATGGCTCTGGTAACTGTTACTGATTCGGCAAGGGACTATCTTGCACAGCTTATCGAAAAACAGGATGTCGAAGGCATGGGTGTACGCATTTTTGTGACCCAGCCCGGTACTCGTAATGCAGAAACCTGTCTGGCCTATTGCCCGCCCAACGAAATCGTTCCTACCGACGAAACCGTAGACCTGCAGAAGTTCACCCTGTACCTGGATCACAATTCGGTGCCGTTCCTGGAAGAAGCCTACGTGGATTACTCCAAGGATCAGATGGGCGGCCAGCTGACCATCAAGGCGCCTAACGCCAAGGTGCCTCAAGTGTCTGACGACGCACCACTTCCGGATCGTGTGAACTACGTGCTGGCGTCTGAAATCAACCCCAACCTGGCGGCCCACGGTGGCGATGTGTCGCTGGTGGAGATTGTTGAAGAATCTGTGGCGGTGCTGCGTTTTGGCGGTGGCTGCCAGGGTTGCTCTGCAGTGAGCCTGACCCTCAAGCAGGGTGTAGAGAAAACTCTTAAAGAGCGCGTGCCGGAAATTACCGCAGTGCGCGACGTAACCGACCACACGCAAACCGAAAACGCATACTACCAGTAAAGCCCCCCTCTGAGGCCGGTTGCACCCTGACAACGGACAGCCTGCCTCAGACACCCGCCTGCCGTGGCTACACGGCCAATGCCCGCGAGTTTCATCTGTTTCATTATTTCTGCATCAACAGAATGATTTCCGCTTTTTACTCGGGGTAAGCCTTGTCGGATTTAACACTTCTATCCGTTCCAGTGATGGCTGCTGTGGTTGGCTGGTTTACCAACTGGCTGGCCATACAGATGTCGTTCTATCCGGTACAGTTCATCGGTTTCGGTGTTGTTGGCTGGCAGGGCGTGATTCCCCGTAAAGCGGAGAAAATGGCCCATATCTGTATCGACCGCACACTGCAGCATTTCGGCGACCTGAACTCGGTGTACCAGAAGCTCGAGCCCCAGCGCATTGTTCAGCAGGTTCTGGCCCAGGTGTCGCCCCGTATGGACGAGTACATCGATGAAGTGATGTATGAAGTACAGCCGGTGCTCTGGGACAACCTGCCGATGTTTGTGAAGGAGCGCATCTACCAGTGGGCCCGGCAGCAGTTGCCAACGAGGGTTGAGGAGCTGGTGGAGGATTTCGGCGACGACCTCGATGAACTGGTCGACCTGAAAGCGCTGCTGAGTCGCGAGCTGCAGGACCACCCGGATTTGATGAATCGTATCTTCAAGCAGGCCGGGGCGGTAGAACTGCAGTCGGTGATCAACCGGGGGGCGCTGATCGGAGCCTTGCTGGGAGCCTTGCTGGTGCCGTTCTGGGTAACCTATCCGCAGCCCTGGGTGTTGCCGGTTGGCGGTTTTGCCATCGGTTTTATTACCAACTGGTTGGCCATTAATCTGATTTTTGCACCGCTGAGACCGCGCCGGATGCTATTCTGGAGGTATCAGGGGCTGTTTTTGCAGCGCCAGAACGAGATCAGTGACATCTGGGCGCAGTTGGTGGCCGACGAGCTGATTACCGTAGAGAAAGTGGCGGACGCCATGATTAACGGTCAACACGGGGCTCGCACCCGTTCCATCTTGCAGAAGCATCTGCGGCCGATGCTGGACAATTCCATGATCATGCGGCTGGCTGCGCAGGTTACCGTGGGTATGTCCGGTTATACAGAACTGAAGCGGGCCATGAACGACAAAGCGGTGCATGCCACCCGGGACGTATTCGCGGACCCTACCTTCAACAAGGAACGGGCACCGGTAGTGGCAGGTGTGCTGGCAGGCCAGATGAAAGCCCTCAAACCGGAAGAGTTCCAGGAAATCCTGCGCCCGGCGTTTCGGGAAGAGGAGATTCAGCTGATGCTGATCGGTGGCTTGTTCGGGGCGCTCGCGGGGTTTATTCAGTTTCTGCTGATCTGAGCAGGTGTCCGGCTCACAGACAATTGGTGGGTCGGGGCAGGCCGGCAATCCGGCACGCGGTTTTGGCCGGGGTGCCGGGGAACAGCTGCATCAGATAAATGCTATTGCCTTTCTCTTCACCCAGCGCTTCCTTTACCGCCTTCACAAAGAGCCGGTTTGAGGGTGGCGACATTTCATGTGCTTCATAAAAAGTCCTGAGAAACTCTATGATTTCCCAGTGATTTTCAGAAAGTTTTATCTGGTCGTCTGCGGCAATCTGGCGGCCCACCTCTGGCGTCCACTGGGTGGCGTCTTCCAGAAAACCTTCGTTGTTGCGGGGCGGCATGTCGGGTTGGGTCATGATCTACCAACTGATAATGCGTGAATAATCGGTGGTCAGGCGAACCAGGTCGGCGTAGTCAATCGCTTGCGCCCGGGTCTGATCGCCAAGGGCTCTGGCCTGAAGATCCGCCTTAACGGCCCTGCAGGCGCCAGGAAGGGCGACTGAATGATCGGCCAGTGCCAGTACTCCGCTTTCAGTGAGCACCAGAAGGTCCGCCTCTGAGAGCGATTGAAGGCAGGCTTCAAACCTGGGGTGCCCGGGCGCCTTATTCAGAATGTGCAGCGTCGGGGTGACTGTCTGTGGGGGTGTCATAACTGCTCCTGCCTCAGCCTGCGAAGGTAACGTGACGGTGTGCATTCAGAACAGCCTGCAGGTTTGCCGCCAGGGTGACTCCGGAAACCAGGTTGTCCGGCCCGAGATCAAAACGCTGGCAGGAAGCCTGATCGGCAAAAATCTCTTCCACTCCGAACACCGGCGCCGCCGACAGGTTTTTTTCCACGGATTTCTGGCCGATGGCGTCGGGCGCCTGCTGCTGGCGCAGCCAGTTTACGCCTGCGCCTGTGAACAGCAGGGCAGCGGGCTGGTCAAAGGCGGCCAGGGAGAACACCATATCCAGAGCCTCGCGCCCGGCCCAGCTGCCGTAAGGGGGCTGGTCTATTACGATCAGTGTGCTCAACGTCAGTTGCTCCCGTGGAAATAGATGATCCGGTCCGATTTCAGGTTGCCTTCCACCCAATCGCCCAGGCCGGCAACCTCGAATGGGGCGAGCAGGTTGCTGGCGGGCAGTTCGTAGCGGGCCTGCTCGGTGTCGTCAATGATTCCGCGGCGTAGCGCCGAGGCAATGCAAACGGTGGCCGGAACCGAATGTTCGGTCAGGAATCCGGCCCACTGCCTGGGCCAGTGCACCTCATCGGAGGGCGGCGAGGCCAGGGCGGAGGCCAGCAGAACCCCTTCGCCGTAAAGGAATACCCGGTCAACCCGGTGACCGGCGGTAACCAGTTCCCGGGCAAAGGCCAGGGCGCTCTGGGGTGCCTGGGACGACCAGGGAGCTCCGGTGATTACGAGGGTATAGCTCAATGGCGTCGGCGTCATGACTTCCTGCACCCGGGGATGAATATTGAGGGTTATGCAGTGTACCTAAAGCAGAAACCCCGGCAAAGACCGGGGTTTCTGGAAGCAACTGGCTGACCGGAGATCAGTCGTCGCCGCTGAATGCAGACAGCAGGTGCAGCAGGCTGACAAACAGGTTGTAGATGGATACATACAGGCCAACAGTGGCGATGATGTAGTTGCGCTCGCCGCCTTTGATGATCTGGCTGGTTTCAAACAGGATCATGATGGAGGCGAAGATGGTGAAGCCGGCAGACACGGCCAGGTGCAGGGCAGAGCTCTCCATGAAGAACGCCAGCAGCATGGCACCGATCAGCACAAATGCACCAGCAGTCAGGAAGCTGGACATGAAGCTGAAGTCTTTCTTGGTGATGATGGCCGTGGCAGACAGGCCAACAAAGGCTACGGCTGTCAGTGTGAGGGCCTGGGCCACAATCTGGGAGGCGCCGGCGGCCACGAATGCGCCGATGATCGGGCCCAGGGTGTAACCCATGAAGCCGGTCAGGGCAAAGGTGGTTACGATGCCCCAGGGGCTATTCTTGAGCTTATAGGTAGCGAATAGCAGGCCAATATAGCCAACGATAGTAATCAGGAAGCCCGGATGCGCGCCGTTCATGTTCAGGAACGCAGTCAGGGCCGAGAAGGCCAGGGTCATGCCCAACAGCATGTAGGTGTTGCGCAGTACTTTCAGCGCATCTTCATCGATGCCCGCTGTTACGCCAGTCGCTTGACCGGACTGCGAATAGGCAGCCTGGTTGTTCTGAACGCCGAAACGTCTGTCTTCCATTGTTATCTCCGTTTAGTGAAACTGGATCTGGATACTGTGCCACATCATAATGTTGAATCCGCAACTTTCAATCATTTACGACAGGAATTCGGCCTTTGGATTCCATTAAACCGCCGTAATCTTGTATATGGAT
>CAYUNQ010000059.1:0-4814 GCA_964446185.1 uncultured Marinobacter sp.
TATCCATTCCCCTGAACTTTGGTTCGGTCGCTGTGGTGGGCAGCCTGGTGGGGGAGCGTATCCGTCGCAATGGCGATTCCGAATCTACCCGCAATGCCACGCGAGCTGTTTTGCGGGGGTTCGGCGTGGCACCCTCGTTCTCGCCCCTGTCTATCTCGGTGGTGCTCACCCTGACTTTGTTGCCCCAGGTGAGCCTGTTGTCACTGTTGTCGCTGGCCGTGCCGTTTTCTGTGTTCATGGTGCTGGCGGGATTACGCTGGCGTGAACCGGAACCGTTGGAAAACACCGAGCAGGGCGGTACTGGTGCCGGCGCGGGCAGTTGGCTGCGATTTGGTGGCCTGATTCTGGCGGTGTGTGTGGGTGTACTCTGGCTCAGCCATCAGTTCGGGCTGAGCTATGCCCATGCGGTGGCTCTGAGCTGCCTGGGGGCGGTGCTGTTGTACCGGGTTCTGGGATGGCTGCGAGGGCAAAATCCGCCCATGACCAGCATGGGCAATGTCAGCAACGAACTGGCCATTGTGGGTGGTTCGGCCTTTATCGGGGCGGTGCTCAGCGGCGTGGTACTGGGCCAGATCAGTGGTCAGCCGGAATTGCCGGTGTGGCTCTGGGCCCTGCTGGCCGCTGGTGTGCCCTGGGCGTTCTTTGCCGCCGGGCTGGCGGGTATGAACCCGATTATAATTGCCACCCTGATAGGCGGCATTCTGGGCTCCCTGTGGCCAACCGCAGCCCAGCTCGGCCTAGCCATCGCCATGGTCACCGGTTGGGGCATCACCGCCTTCGGCACGCCCTTTGCGGCCAATGCGTTGATCATGGAACGGCTGACCGGTTACCGCGCCCGGGACGCCTCCTTCCGCTGGGGCCTGGAGCTGTCCCTGTGTGGACTGAGCGCGGCCAGCCTGCTGGCTTTCAGCCTGACATACTGGCTGGCCTGAGGTGCCCTTCCGTTAAGGCCTGGGGCCCATCATCCGTTCCAGCGCCTGCGGGTTGGGTAGGCCCTGAACCATTTTCACATTACCGTCACCGTCCCGGTACAGGGTGCTGGGGGTCGCCTGCAGCCCCAGCTGCTGCATCAGCTGGTTATTGGCTTTCACTTCCATGTGGGCGGCGCTGACTTTCTGGCGGTCTACTTCAATACCGCCCTGCTCGTAGGTGCTCTGGTGCTCGCGCAGGATCGCCTCCGGGTTGTCGCTGCCAAGAATGGTGGCGGCCTTGGTCAGGCTGTCTTCCCGAAGAATACCCACCATAATGTGCCGTAGCTGCACCTTGCCGGCATCAATCCACGCCGCTGCCTGCTGGCGGAACCGGTGGCAGTAGGGGCAATTGGGATCGGTGAAGGTGTAAACCACGGTTTCTGCGTCTTCGGCGCCGTCACGTACCCAGTTGCTGGCTTCCAGCTGCGGCCAGGCTTCGGCGAATTTGGGGCCGGTTACCAGCTCATCAATGCTGGCAGAACTGAGGTTGTTGCCCGTTTCATCCAGCAGGGTGCCAACAATCACATGGTCGCCGTCCGGGGTCAGGTAAAAAGCCAGGGCGCGCCCCTGCATCTCACCCACGTAGCCGGTCATGCCGCCGGGGGCGGCAAAGCTGTCGACTACCTGCACACCCTGCTGCTCCAGCTGCTGGATGGCCGGCGGGTAATTCTGTGCCTGTGCCGCCATGGCAAACAGGGTGGTAGATAAAACGGCGCCTTTGATCAGGCGTTGGGTAAGGGGGGTGCTCATCGGGACGTTAACTCCTCGGATGGGGACGGGTTCAGGAAGCTGGCATCGAAACGTTCGAGGCTTCGGGCCAGGCTGGCGCGGGACAGCTCTCCCATGTGGCTGTCCACCAGGTTGCCTTCAGCGTTATAGAACAGGGTGGTGGGCAGGCCGTGGCTGCCGGTCACCCGGCCAAAGCGGTTCTGGCGGTCGCTGAGTACGTGGTGCAGGTTCAGGTTCTGGTCGGAGAGGAATCGCTGGATGGTTTCGGGGTGCTCGCCCTGGTTGGCGAAGACAAAGTTCACCCCCGGATAACGCTTCTGGGCTTCTTCCAGCACCGGCATCTCGCGGATACAGGGCGGGCACCAGGTGGCCCATAGATTCACCACGGTGGGCTTGTCACCGGCCAGGCTGGCCAGGTCTACCGGGCGTTCGTTCAGATCGGTCAGGGCGACTTCCGGCAGGCCCTGGGTTTGCTGGTTCATCAGGGCGATCAGGCCACTGATGCCGCCCCAGGTGATCAGCCCGGCGGCGACGGCCGAGCCCAGTGCCCGGCGCATGGCGGCCCGTTTCCACATCAGGTAGCCGGTGAATGCCAGGGCAGCAACCAGGCCGGTCACCATATCGAAGCCGCCGTCGCGGATGTCGATCATGCCCAGCCAGTCGCCCTGGTACTCGCCAAAATACCGCACTACAAAGCCGATACGGGCACTGACCATGGCGACCAGGAAGATGTCTGCCAGGGTGCCGGCAACCGGGGTTTTTTCTTTACGGCCGGTCAGGGCGCCTACAGTCAGGGCGACCACAAAGGCCAGCACCAGAAGCAGGTGCCCGATGGACAGGCTGAGGGGGCCAACGCCTACGCTGATCATGGAATCTCCGGAATCCAGTGAGTTTTTTTTGGCATACGGCGGCTAGTGACCGGAGACATTCATGGGAGTTCCATGTTTTTGAAACAATGAAAGCCTGCTAATAAAAACCACCTATAGCTATTTGCCGGGTGCTCTGTTACCGTGCCTTCATCCTGCCTCTAGGGATTCCGCAGTTTCTGGCTCTTTGCCGCTTTGCGAACCTCCATACGACCTGTCAGAGGACGTCACCCCGTTACCGGCGTGTGACCGTAGTCGTCTTTTATTCCATGAATGTTCATGGCATCTGCCCGCATTCGCCGCATCCGGTGTTCGTGGAGGCAGAATTAATCAAGAGTACACTGTATATGAATTTTTCTTCCCTCGGTTTGTCCGAGCAGCTCGTCCGTGCCACTTCCGATCAGGGTTATGAAACCCCGTCTCCCATTCAGCTGCAGGCGATTCCTGCGGTATTGTCTGGCCGGGACGTAATGGCAGCGGCCCAGACGGGTACCGGTAAAACCGCCGGATTCACCCTGCCTCTTTTGCAGCGCCTGGCTGATAACCCGCGCAATGTAAAAGGCCCCCGTGCGTTGATTCTGACCCCGACCCGGGAACTGGCGGCACAGGTGCACGACAGTGTGAACCTGTACAGCAAATACGTTCCCACCAAGGCCGCAGTGGTTTTTGGTGGTGTGAAAATCAATCCGCAGATGATGAAGCTGCGCAAAGGCGTTGATGTGCTGGTGGCAACACCGGGCCGCTTGATGGACCTGTATCAGCAGAACGCTGTGCGCTTCAACGAAGTGGAAATCCTGGTACTGGACGAAGCTGACCGCATGCTGGATATGGGCTTTATCCGCGACATCCGCAAGATCCTTGCGTTGCTGCCGGCCAAGCGCCAGAACCTGCTGTTCTCTGCCACCTTCTCCAACGAAATCCGCACCCTGGCCCAGGGCCTGCTGGATAACCCGGTACAGGTGGAAGTGGCGGCCCGTAACACCACCGCCGAGAAGGTGAAGCAGTCGGTTTACCCGGTAGACCAGAGCCAGAAGACTGCGCTGCTGAGCAAGCTGGTGCGTGACAACGCCTGGGACCAGGTGCTGGTATTCACCCGCACCAAGCACGGCGCCAACCGCCTGACCCAGAAGCTGGAAAAAGACGGCATTACCGCCGCCGCCATCCACGGCAACAAGTCACAGGGTGCCCGCACCCGTGCCCTGGCGGATTTCAAGGCCGGTGAAGTGCGTGTGCTGGTTGCCACTGATATCGCTGCCCGTGGCCTGGACATCAAACAGCTGCCGCAGGTGGTGAACTTTGAACTGCCGAACGTGCCGGAAGACTACGTGCACCGCATCGGTCGTACTGGCCGTGCCGGCGAAAGCGGCCATGCGTTGTCTCTGGTGAGTGCCGATGAAGGCAAGATGCTGGCGGGCATTGAGCGGCTGATCAAAAAGCAGCTGCCGCGCAAGGAAATCGAAGGCTTCGAGCCGAAAAACAACCTGCCGCTGAAGCCCAAAGCCAAGGCAGACCCGAGCAAGGCGCGGAATCGTCGCCCTCAGGGTGGCAATGGTAAGAGCTTTGGCCCGAAGCCGGCTGGTCGCAGCGGCGGTCGTGGCCGTGGTGGTCAGGGCGAAGGACAAGGTCGTGGTCAGGGGCAGGGTAGAAGTGGTCGCCCGGCTCAGCGCCAGAGCGCATGATCTGAACCGGTTATCCGGACAATAAAAAAGCGGGGCTGAAGAGTCCCGCTTTTTTGTGTTCTGAGAGTGGTTCCTGCGGCAGCTCCGTGAGTTGCGAGCTGCCGGGGAGACTCCGGATCAGAACTTGTAGGTGAAACCTACCATGTAGACCATGGGGTCGATTTCTACTTCGAATTTGTCGGTTTTGGTTACGCCGTCTGCCAGAGTCACTTGTGCATCGGTATTAATGTCGGCCCACCAGACTGCGGCGTTCAAGCCGAACTGCTCGCTCAGCATGTAGTCCACCCCGAACTCTACTGCGACACCCACGCTGTCATCCAGATCCAGTTCACCCAGAACAGTCTTCTCTTCGAAGAAAGTCGTGTAGTTAACACCTACGCCCGCATAGGGCTGTACAGCAGATGAGCTCTTCATCGGGTAGTACTGCAGGGTAATAGTTGGTGGCAGGTGCTTGGTCTCACCAATGTCACCCAAGGCTGCAATGTCGCCAGCGCCACTGATGTTGTGCTTGAATGGCGTTGCCGCAAGCACACCCAAGCCAAGGTTACTTGTGAACATGTAGGTGCCAC
>CAYUNQ010000059.1:4900-12275 GCA_964446185.1 uncultured Marinobacter sp.
GCTGGAATCATCCGGCGCCACGTGCACCGCACCTGCGCGAACAATGAAATCGCCGGCTTCAAAAGCCTGAGCAGCCGGTGCAACAGCCATCACGGCCGCAGCCAGAACACCGAGTTTGAAAGTACGAGACATAGCCATTTCCTCACGTATTAAAAGTCAATGGAGTGAGGGTAATCGCTGGGGAAAGGGAAAACTTGATTTAAGACAATTAAGGGCGCCACCCCGGCAGGCTTCGGCGGCACGGTTGACCCAACTCAAAAAAACGGGGGTACTTCGGGCCCTGCGTATAGTCAGCCCTGGTTGCTGGCCTTCTCCAGGTCTTCCGCCACCAACACATCCCGGATGCTCAAGGGTTCGCCTTTGGCGTTCTGGACCGTCACGGCCTGGATAGGCTGGCCACTCTCCCGGTCACGAAGATCCAGTGGCTGGCCGTCTGGTGCCGGGTTCCATTTGTCGCCCCACTGGCGCAGGGCCACCACCACCGGGAACAGGTCCCGGCCTTTTTCGGTCAGGCGGTATTCAAAGCGGGAACCGTGTTCGCCCACATCCACCTTGCGCAGCACTTCATTATCCACCAGCTTGGCCAGGCGGTCGCACAGGATGTTCTTGGCGATGCCCAGCTGCTGCTGGAAGTCCACAAACCGCCGGGTGCCGTACATGGCATGGAGCACAATCAGCAGCGACCACCAGTCGCCCACTTCATTGAGGGCGCGGGCGACGGAGCAACTGGAATCATCAAAACGTTTTCTGGCCATGTCAGGGAGTGTACCCAATAGGGTTGCATTTTGAAACTGGATTGAATAGGGTTGCTTTACGAAACCAAATTACCAAGGTTGAATACAGTTTATGAGCACAAATCTAGGCCCTTTGTTTGCACCGTTTGAACTGCATAACCTCAAGCTGCGCAACCGCGTAGCCATGGCTCCGATGACCCGTAACTTTTCGCCCAACGGCGTTCCGGGGCAGGATGTGGTCGATTACTACCGCCGCCGTGCCGAAGCCGGTGTTGGCCTGATCATTACCGAAGGCACGGTCGTGAATCACGCGGCGGCCAACGGCTACCCGAATGTACCGGCCTTTTACGGCGACGAAGCCCTGGCGGGCTGGAAGAAGGTGGTGGATGCCGTGCACGAAGCCGGCGGCGCCATCTTCCCGCAACTGTGGCACGTGGGTGCCGTGCGTAAAGAAGGCACCGAGCCGGACCCTTCTGTTCCCGGGTATAGCCCTTCAGGCCTGTTTGCCCCGGGCAAGCCCAACGGCAAGGCGATGACGAAGGAAGACATCCAGGATGTGATCAAGGCTTTCGGCGATGCCGCCCAGGATGCCAAGGCCCTGGGCTTTGACGGCGTGGAAATCCACGGCGCCCACGGCTACCTGCTGGACCAGTTCCTGTGGGAAGGCACCAACCAGCGTGACGACGAATACGGCGGCAGCATGGAAAACCGCCTGCGCTTTGTAGTGGAAATTGTGGAAGAAGTCCGCCATCGCGTTGGCCCGGATTACCCGATCATGCTGCGGTTCTCCCAGTGGAAGCAGCAGGCGTATGAAGCAAAGCTGGTGAACAGCCCGGAAGAGCTCGAACGCTTCCTGAAGCCTTTGGTGGATGCAGGCGTCGACATTTTCCACGCTTCCACCCGCCGTTTCTGGGAACCGGAATTCGAAGGTTCCAACCTGAACCTGGCCGGCTGGACCCAGAAGCTCTCTGGCAAGCCGACCATGTCGGTTGGCAGCGTTGGCCTGACCGAAGACTTCATCAGCGGCACCTTCGCCAGCAAGAAAGAAGCCGTGGAGCAGTCCGGCATCGACGAGCTGGTTGAGCGCATGACCAATGGCGAATTCGAGCTGATTGCCGTCGGCCGTGCCCTGCTGCAAGACCCGGAATGGCTGGTGAAAGTCAAAGAAGGCCGCCTGAACGAAGTGGACGCCTTCGCCAGGAAATCCCTGGCCAAGCTTTACTGATCGAACCTACCCCTTCGATCCTGTTTGCCGCGGCGCCTGCACAGGCCCCGCGGTTTTTTTGTGGATGAAAGTTATTGTGTTGGTAATCGTGAGGTTTCGATTAACCGTTATCCTGTTTGTCGCAGTGTTCTAACCATCGAATAAGGAGCTGGATATGGCAGTAACACGACATCTGAAGCTGGTCGGTTTTGCTCTGTTGTTGGCGGTCATGGTGGGCTGTGCAACGGCAGGCAGAGAATTTGCGACCCACAATGTAGACCAGATTCGCGTTGGCGAGACTACCCGGGCCGATATCCAGGGCTTGTTCGGTGAGCCCTGGCGCACCGGGGTAGAAGACGGCAAGCGCACCTGGACCTATGGTAAATACCGCTGGTCCGCATTTGGTGACGCGGAAACCACCGACCTGGTGGTCAGATTCAACAGCGATGGTACGGTGTCATCCTATGTGTTCAACACCACGGAATAAGGCTCTTCAACCAGCGCCCCCCGGAACTGCCGGTTGATAAACCGCTCTGTCTCCACCTGAATCCGCTCCCGCTGCTCGGGCTTTTCGATGTAATCCATGGCCCGGAACAGGATGTAGCGGATGGTCATGTGGGAAATCTCGTGCACCACTTCGGCGTCCACGCCCGGCACCAGACCCCGCTCCAGGATATCCTCCGCCATCTCCCGGGCACTGGCATCCAGCTGGGCTTCTAAAGCCCGGCGCAACACCGGCGACGGCCCGTGCAGCTCGCGGACGGCGACGGTGGTGGCGGCCGGGTTGGCGAGGAAGTAGCGGTACACAAAGGTGACGGTATCGTGGGATGCCTGCTCGGAAGAATCCGCCATCTGCCGCAGCTGCCGCACCCCCGTTTTCATATCCTCTGCGATATACCCCAACACCTGCAGCCCGAATTCATCCAGGCTTTTGAAGTGCCGGTAAAACGTATTCGGATTCAACCCCGCCTCACGAGCCAGCTCCCGCAGCCCCAGCGACGTCAGGCTCCGTGTTTCGGTAATCAACCGCAGTGCGGCCTGTACCAGTTTCAGTTTTCCACCGGCCAGTGTTTGCATTTGTTCCTCGTTCTTTGGGAGTTAGGCTGGTTCGCTGCCCGCATCCATTTCTGGAGTTAGTTCACTCTGGTGGAGCTTTCGAAAACCGCTGTAAATACGTCCCTGTACGCTTGCTTTCCGCCGTCCATGGCTCCAAGCATTTTCGAAAGCTCCACCAGAGCGGACTTTCGAACATTGGCGTATGGATTCCTTCCCAAAAGTTCAATTTGGGAGACGGCTATCACATTAGTTTAACGGTTGGTTTGGGGGTGGGCTTCCAAAACTGTGCGGAGCCATGGATGGCGGAGCCCAAGCGTCACACGGACGTGCCGAAGGAGCGTGTTTTGGAAGCCCACCCCCAAACCAACCAACCCCCGGAGCCAGAGGCTAGTTGGACGAGACTCCCAACCCCGAGGCCACACAGGCCAACAATCTGTCACCCAAGGCCAAACACCCGAACCGGAGTATACAAGTGTCTACCTATGGCGGTATACATGTGTCTACCGGTCATGATGACCACCGAAACAACAACAGGCAAGGCCAAACAGGCCACACAGGAGTGCAGCAATGACACAAACCGCCCAGATCGCCATCATCGGCACCGGCTTCTCCGGCCTCGGCATGGCCATCAAACTCAAAGAAGCAGGCTTTCACGACTTTGTGATCCTCGAGCAAAGCGACGACATCGGCGGCACCTGGCACGAAAACCACTACCCCGGCTGCGCCTGCGACGTGCAATCTGCCCTGTACTCCTTCTCCTTCGAACAGAACCCCAACTGGAGCCGGATGTTTGCCACCCAGCCGGAGATCAAAGCCTACCTGCGCCACTGCGCGGAAAAGTACGGCCTGCTCGAACACATCCAGCTCAATACCCACGTGGCCGGTGCCCGCTGGGATGACAAAACCGGTGCCTGGACCATCGAAACCTGCGACAGCCCCGAACTCTGGGCCTATATGGAAAAGCATGGCCTCAAGCCCGGGGATTCATTGGATCGCAGCGACAAAACCCTGCCCGGATTCCGCAAACTGCACGCCGGGGTGCTGGTGTCCGGCATGGGCGGCCTGAGCACGCCGGCGTACCCGGACATCAAGGGTATGGAGTCTTTCACCGGCACTCGCTTCCACTCCCAGAACTGGGACCACGACTACGATTTCCGGGGCAAGCGGGTGGCCGTTATCGGCACTGGCGCCTCGGCCATCCAGTTCGTGCCGGAGATTGCCAGAGAGGCGGCCCACCTGGATCTGTACCAGCGCACGCCGCCGTGGATCATGCCCAAGCCGGACCGGGAAATCCGCCCGCTGGAGCGGATGATGTTCCGCAAGTTCCCGCAAACCCTGAATGCCTTCCGCCAGAGCATCTACTGGATGCTGGAAGCCCGGGTACTGGGCTTTGTCGCCAACCCGCGCATTCTGAAAATCGGTGAGCTACAGGCTCGCCGCCACATACGCAACCAGATCAAGGACAAGGAGTTGCGCAAGAAAGTCACGCCGGATTTCCATTTCGGCTGCAAGCGGGTGCTGATCTCTAACAACTACTACCCGGCGCTGGACCAGGACCACGTGGATGTGCTCACCGATGGCATCCGTGAAGTGAAAGGCAACACCATTGTGGATAACAACGGAACTGAGCGCGAAGTGGACTGCATCGTGTACGGCACCGGCTTCAAGGCCCAGGAGCCGATTCCCCGGGGCACGATTTTCGGCCGTGGCGGCCAGGACCTGCTGGATGCCTGGCGCGAGGGCGCGGAAGCCTACAAGGGCACCACCGTGGCCGGCTACCCCAACTTCTTCATGCTGATGGGCCCGAACACCGGACTTGGGCACAGTTCCATGGTGTACATGATCGAATCCCAGGTGCAGTACGTGCTGGATGCCCTGAAGAAAATGCAGCACCGGGGCTGGAAGAGTGTGGAAGTGAAGGACGATGCCTTCAGCAAGTACAACGCCTCGATCCACGCCAGGCTGGGCGACTCTGTATGGCAGACCGGCTGCAAGAGCTGGTATGTGAACGAGAACGGCAAGAACACCACCCTGTGGCCGGGCTTTACCTGGCAGTTCCGCCAGCAGACCCGGCGCTTCGATGCCGAGCAGTATGTGTGTGAAGCAGCAGAGGTGATGGAGCAGGGTGGCGAGCCGGCGCTGGCCGGCTGACCATGGCAACAGGGCCGGCGCAGTGGCTGGCCCTGTATGCCGGGTTACATCTGCCCGGTTTCTTCGTAGCGATGGTGCCAGCTCAGGGCTTCTTCCAGCAGGTGCGGGGTGTGCATGCCGCGGCCGCTGTTGCAGGCGCGCTCGAAGTAGTCGCGCAGGCGCGGGCGGAAGTCCGGGTGCGCACACTTCTCGATGATGTTAAGCGCGCGCTGGCGGGGCGGCAGGCCGCGCAGGTCGGCCAGGCCCTGTTCAGTCACCACAATCTGCACATCGTGTTCGGTGTGGTCCACGTGGGAGACCATGGGCACGATAGTGGAAATGGAGCCACCCTTGGCGGTCGACGGGGTCATGAACACCGACAGGAAGCCGTTACGAGCAAAGTCGCCGGAACCGCCGATGCCGTTCATGATGCGGGTGCCCATCACGTGGGTGGAGTTCACGTTACCGTAGATGTCGGCTTCGATCATGCCGTTCATGGCAATGATGCCCAGGCGGCGGATCACTTCCGGATGGTTACTGATTTCCTGGGTCCGCAGCACAATGCGGTCCCGGTAGAAATCGATGTTGTCGGCCAGTTCCTGGTTGGCTTCCGGGCTCAGGGAGAAGGCGGTGGCTGAGGCCTTGGCCAGCTTGCCGGATTTCAGCATCTCCAGCATGCCGTCCTGCAGTACTTCGGTGTAGGCAGTCAGGTTGTTGAACGGGCCTTCGTTCAGGCCAGCCATCACCGCGTTGGCAATGTTGCCGACGCCGGATTGCAGGGGCAACAGGTTGGCCGGCAGGCGCTTCTTTTCGACTTCGCTGGAGAAGAAGTCCAGCAGGTGGCCGGCAATGCGACGGGAGTTTTCGTCCGGGTCGCTGAAACGGGAGTTGCGGTCCGGCGAGTTGGTTTCCACTACCGCAATCACTTTCTCCGGCGGGCACATCAGGTACTTCTCACCAAAGCGCTCGTCCGGTTTGGTGATCGGGATCGGCTTGCGGCGTGGCGGCAGGGCGGTGCCGTAATAGACGTCGTGCATGCCTTCCAGGCCAGCACTCTGGCCGTGGTTTACTTCGAGGATGACCTTATCAGCCTGGTCAATCCAGGTTTTGTTGTTGCCGATGGACGACGACGGAATCAGCCGGCCATCTTCCGTAATGCCCACCACCTCGATGACGGCGATATCCAGCTTGCCGAAGAAACCGGACCAGGCGTGCTGGGCCACGTGGGACAGGTGGATGTCCATGTATTCCATCTTGCCTTCGTTGATCTTCTGGCGGCAGGTGGGATCGCTCTGGTAGGGCAGGCGCATTTCAATGCCGTCTACTTCGGCCAGCGCGCCGTCCAGTTCCGGGGCGGTGGAGGCACCGGTCCATACGCTGATGCGGAAGTTCTCGCCACGGGCGCGGTGGTCACGGATGTGCTCGGCCAGGGCCTGGGGCACGGCTTTCGGGTAGCCCGCGCCGGTAAAGCCGCTCATGCCTACGTTCACGCCGGAGGGGATCAGGCTGGCAGCGTCTCGGGCACTCATAATACGTTTGCTAAGTTTTGGGCAACGAATCCTGGATTCGGTCGACATGATCCACCTCTTGCTATGCGGTTAACGGCCCCGGTTTTTGGCCTTGTCGGCGATGGGGCGAACAGAAAAGCGCCGTATTCTAACAGCGAAACAAGAAAGCATGCTTAACAGTGTTAGTGAAACTACCTAATTCTTTAGTCTAATGCTGGTGTAAGTTCCAGATAATGTTGGGGTAGTTCGGAGGGCGCCCCGCGGTTTGCCGGTTGCCGTAGCGGCCACCCGGTGGGATGATGCCCGCATTCGACCGTGAGTTATCCCATTTCCAGGCATCCGGCAGGGCTCCATGAACACCAGAACCTCCACCCGACTGAACAAATACATCAGCGAGAGCGGCATGTGCTCGCGCCGGGATGCTGACCGCTACATCGAACAGGGTAATGTTCACATCAATGGCCGCCGGGCCCAGGTGGGAGACCAGGTGTTGCCGGGCGATGTGGTGAAGGTGAACGGCCAGGTGGTGGAACCCCGGGATGAAGAAGATCTGGTCTTTATCGCCCTGAACAAGCCGGTGGGCATCGTCAGCACCACCGACAGCGCCGAGAAAGACAATATCCAGCGCTTTGTCGGCCACAGCGAGCGAATTTTCCCCATCGGCCGGCTGGATAAAGACTCCCAGGGGCTGATTTTCCTCACCAGTAACGGCGACCTGGTGAACAAGATCCTGCGCGCCGGTA
>CAYUNQ010000060.1:0-238 GCA_964446185.1 uncultured Marinobacter sp.
ATCCTGGCTGAACATGCTCTCATTGGGGCGAGACACCATCGCCGGTCGGGTCACCGTATTGCGTAACCGCACTTCCTGCAGGCAGTCGCCTGGAATTTCCCGCACGAAGCGGGACAACGCGTGGAACTTTTCCTGCCCGTACAAGCGGCGGGATTCGGCGTAAGTGAGCACCAGCTTTTTCATGGCCCGGGTAATGCCCACATAGGCCAGACGGCGTTCTTCTTCCATACGCCCCGGC
>CAYUNQ010000060.1:248-11993 GCA_964446185.1 uncultured Marinobacter sp.
TGCTGGGCTGAATCCTGGCTGAACATGCTTTCATTGGGGCGAGACACCAAAGCCGGCCGGGTGACCGTGTTCCGTAACCGCACTTCCTGCAGGCAATCCGCCGGAATCTCCCGCACAAACCGCGACAGCGCGTGGAATTTCTCCTGCCCGTACAAGCGGCGCGATTCGGCGTATGTGAGCACCAGCTTTTTCATGGCCCGGGTAATACCCACGTACGCCAGCCGACGCTCCTCTTCCATGCGCCCCGGCTCTTCCAGTGACATGCTGTGAGGGAACAAACCTTCTTCCACACCCGCCAGGAACACCAGCGGGAATTCCAGGCCCTTGGCCGAGTGCAGGGTCATCAACTGCACGCTGTCTTCATGGGCATCCGCCTGGGCTTCGCCGGCATCCAGTGCCGCCTGGGCGATGAATTCTGCCAGCGGGTCGACGCCGTCTTCCACTTCAAAGTCGGCCAGGGCGTTCACCAGTTCTTCCAGGTTCTCCACCCGGGCCTGACCCTTCTCACCTTTTTCGCTGGCGTGGTAGTCCTTCAGGCCACTGGCTTCGATGGCCTGTTTCATCAGGCCCTGCAAGGACGCCTCACCGAC
Organism: uncultured Marinobacter sp.; assembly: GCA_964446185.1. GTDB lineage: Bacteria > Pseudomonadota > Gammaproteobacteria > Pseudomonadales > Oleiphilaceae > Marinobacter. The sequence continues at coordinate 839 of CAYUNQ010000060.1, forward strand.
CATTTCAGACAAGCCGTTGATGATCTCCATAAACGACTGCAGCCCGGTTTTCGCCCGGCCTTTGACCTGGCCCGCCGCCAGCAGGCGTTCGGCGGATTCCCACAGGGAAATGCCTTGCTCGGTGGCGTATTCCCGCAGCTCTGCCAGGCTCTTGGCACCGATGCCCCGAGTGGGAATATTCACCACCCGCTCGAAGGCCGCGTCGTCCCGGTGGTACTGCACCAGGCGCAGGTACGCCAGGGCGTTGCGGATTTCCTGGCGATCATAGAAGCGCAGGCCGCCGTACACCCGGTAGGGAATACCCTGTCGCATCAGCGCCTCCTCCAGCACCCGGGACTGGGCGTTGGAGCGATACAGGATGGCGGATTCACTGCGCAGGTTGCCCTCATTGACCCAGGCGGTGATGGAATCGGCGATGTAATTGGCTTCATCCTGCTCGTTGAACGCCGCATACAGGCTGATCGGCTCGCCTTCGGGGCCATCGGTCCACAACTCTTTGCCCAGGCGACCCTGGTTGTTGGCGATGACCGCGTTGGCGGCTTTCAGGATGGTCTGGGTGGAACGGTAATTCTGTTCCAGCCGCACCAGCCGGGCGTTGGGGAAATCCCGCTGGTACTGCTGGATGTTCTCGATCTTGGCACCGCGCCAGCCGTAGATGGACTGGTCGTCATCACCCACTACGGTCAGCGGTACGCGGTTGCTGGCCAGTACCTGCAACCAGGCGTATTGAATGGTGTTGGTGTCCTGGAACTCGTCTACCAGAATGTGCTGGAAGCGCTGCTGGTAATGGCTGAGGAGTTCCGGCCGGTGCAGCCAGAGTTCGTGGGAGCGCAGCAGCAGTTCGCCAAAATCCACCAGGCCGCCCTGCTGGCACAGTTTTTCGTACTGGCGGTAGATTTTCAGCATGGTGCTGGTGAAATGGTCGCCCGGGTTTTCCTGGATGTGATCCGCCCGCAAGCCTTCATCTTTCTGGCTGTTGATAAACCATTGGGCCTGTTTGGGCGGCCACTGGCTTTCATCAATCTGGAACTCCCGCATCACCCGCTTGACCATGCGCAGCTGGTCGTCGCTGTCCAGCACCTGGAAGTTCTCCGGCAAGCCGGCGTCTTTCCAGTGCGAGCGCAACAGGCGGTGAGCAATGCCGTGGAAGGTACCGAACCACAGTCCCCGGGAGGGAATATTCATCATCTCTTCGATGCGGTGGCGCATTTCCTTGGCGGCTTTGTTGGTGAAAGTCACCGCCAGGATGCCGGTCGGCGGCACCCGGTCCACAGTCATCAGCCAGGCAATCCGGTGCACCAGCACCCGCGTTTTGCCACTGCCCGCGCCGGCCAGTACCAGCAGGTGATCGTTCTGGGCGGTAACGGCCTCACGCTGGGCGTCGTTCAGGGGGTCAATAATGTGGGAAACGTCCATAGCACCTGGCTTTTACTGGTTAAATAAACAGGCCTGAGAGTATAACAGGAGAAAAGCCGGTTTGTCGGGCAGGGATTGGCTGCCCTCTTTGGAGTTAACGCTCAGGAGCGGGGACGCCTTCCCAGGACACGCTGCGAGCACGTCCATGTGCGCTTGACTGTGGCCATCCATGGCCACAGACAGTCCTGGGAAGGCGTCCCCGCTCCTGCGCTGTCTGGCAACGAGGGAAGCCCCCGTACAACGGCCTCAAGATATGAGGGCTTATGTCTTAGAAGCCACGCGGTACGGTTTGAGCTTCCACGAACTCAAACAGGCCTTCCAAACCACCTTCCCGACCAATACCGGACGCTTTCATTCCGCCAAACGGCGCTTCCGGCGTGGGCCCGGTGCCGGTGTTCCAGCCTACGTGGCCGAAACGGAGGCCGGCGGCTACGCGCTGGGCGCGCTCGGCGTCGGCGGTGAAGACGTAGGAGGCCAGGCCGAATTCGGTGTCGTTGCCGGCCTCGATGACTTCTTCTTCGGTACGGAACAGGGCCATGGGCACCAGCGGGCCGAAGGTTTCTTCCTGGTAGCAGGCCATGCTGCGATCAACGCCTTGTACCACCGTGGGCGGGAAGAACAGGCCCTCACCCAGTTCAGCAGGCTGCTTGCCAGCGACCAGCTTGCCGCCTTTTGCCAGGGCGTCTTCCAGGTGGCGCTTGACCTTGTCGAAGCCGGCTTTGTTGACCAGCGGGCCGATGTCGACGCCGTCGTTCATGCCGTCGCCGACGGTCATTTTGTTCACCCGTTCGGCGAGCTTTTCGCCGAAGGCGTCGGCCACCTTTTCATGGACGAAGATGCGGTTGGCGCAGACGCAGGTCTGGCCGCCACCGCGGAATTTGTTGGCAATCAGGTTGTCGGCGGCGGCGTCCAGGTCGGCGTCGTCGAAGACGATATACGGGGCGTTGCCACCCAGTTCCAGTGACAGCTTTTTCACTTGCTCGGCGGTATCGACGATCAGTTTGCGGCCCACTTCGGTGGAGCCGGTGAAGCTGAGCATGGGCACATCTTTGTGTTCGCACAGCACTTTGCCGATGACGCTGGCCTTGCCCATCACCAGGTTGACCATGCCGTCGGGCAGGCCGAGCTTGTCCATGATGCTGAAGAAGGCAATCATGGTGAGCGGGGTTTCGCTAGCCGGTTTGATCACCGAGGGGCAGCCGGCCGCCAGGGCCGCCGAGAGTTTCTTGGCGATCATGCCGATGGGGAAGTTCCAGGGCACAATCAGGCCGGTGACGCCGATGGGGCGGTAGTGAACCGTCCAGGTGCAGTCTTTCGGCTTCTCCGGAATGGTGTGGGCATCCAGCGCCTGGATGTGTCTGGCGCAGTAATCGAAGAAGCCGGCGGCGTAGTCCACTTCGCCCTGCCCTTCTTTCCAGGGCTTGCCGTGTTCCATGCACAGGATGCGGCCGATTTCCTCACGGTTGTCCTTCAGGGCATCGCGGATGTCTTCCAGCCATTTGCGGCGGGTTTCAAGGGGATAGGGGTTGGTCAGCCGCAAGGCCTGCTTGCCGGCTTCTACCGCATCCAGCACATCCTGTTCCGGCATCGAGGGTACTTTGGCAATCACCTCGCCGGTGGCCGGGTTGTAGACATCAAAGGTGCTGCCACCGGCGCGATCTGTCCAGCGCCCGCCGATGTAGCCGGTTACATTCTGCAGCAGTGGTGACTCGATCATCTCGACTCCTTTTCTGTGCCTGATCACGCCCGGTTGCGGGCCGGGATCCGGGTTTCGGATTCTTGCCTTCATAGTGGTAGCTGAGCGCCGGCCTGTAAAGTCAGCGGGGATTTTTTGACCCACCCCGGTCTCTGCCTATACTCGAGGGAGTGAATCAAGGAGGCCGGACATGAAAGCATTTTTCCATCCGTCACAGGATCTGCACATCCCGAAAACCTATTTCACCCGGGGCCAGATGCGCAAGCCCCAGGAGGTGCCGGACCGGACCGGCCAGATGGTGGAAGGCCTGAAAGCCCTGGGCATTCCGGTGTTCCAGCCGGCAGACCAGGGCGCGGCGCCAATCTCGAAAGTGCATGACCTGGGTTATCTGCGGTTCCTGGAATCTGCCCACCGGCGCTGGATGGAAATGGAAGACTGGGGTGACGAGGTGATGTCCAACATCTTCGTGCGCTCACCCAACGCCCTGCGGGGTGTCCTGGCGGAGGCCGCCTGTTACCTGGCCGATGGCAGTTGTCCGATTGGCGAGAATACCTGGAAGGCCGCTTACTGGTCGGCCCAGACCGCACTCGGGGCGGCCGATGCCCTGATTGCCGGCGAGCGCTATGCCTATGCCGTGTGCCGCCCGCCCGGCCACCACGCCCGTAAAGACGCCGCCGGTGGTTTCTGCTACCTGAACAATGCCGCCATTGCCGCCGAACACCTGAAAAGCCGGTTCCCACGCACGGTGATCCTGGATACCGACATGCACCATGGCCAGGGTATCCAGGAGATCTTCTACGATCGCAGCGATGTGCTGTACATCTCCATCCATGGCGACCCCACCAATTTCTATCCGGTGGTGAGTGGCTTCGAGGACGAGCGCGGCGAAGGCGAAGGCTATGGTTACAACATCAACCTGCCCATGCCCCACGGCTCCAGCGAGGAAGATTTCTTCGCCCGCCTTGAAGAAGCCCTGGCGGCGGTGCGCCTGTACCAGCCCGATGTGCTGGTGCTGCCACTGGGTTTCGATATCTACAAAAACGACCCTCAGGCCAAGGTGTCAGTGTCGTCCGAGGGCTTCTGCCGGCTCAGCACCCACATTCGTCAGCTGGGCCTGCCAACGTTGATCGTCCAGGAAGGGGGGTATGACCTGGACGCCCTCAGCGAGAACGTCCAGCAATTCTTCAGGGGGCTGGAGGGCTGATTCACCCCGCCGGGGCGTACACCTTGACGTTATTGAGGCCTTCCGCCTTCAGGTGGCCCGCATGCATGCGGCTCATGGTGCCCCGGTCGCAGTACAACAGGTACTGGCGGTCTGCCGGCAGCTCCGGCACCTGCTGGTTGAGCTCATAGAACGGGATTTTCAGGATCTCGTTGTTGGTGAGCGTCAGCGGCGCCCGCTCTTCCTCGGAAGGGTGGCGCACGTCGATGATTACGTCGTTTACCGCCGGGGTTTGTACCAGTTCCACTTCTTCCGGAGTCACCACGCTGTCCAGCAGCTCGCTGACCTTGGTGTGCTGGCTGTTGGCAATGGCATCAGCCAGTACCTGCGGGTCTATGTTAGTTTCTTCTTGCTCCACCCGGTGCAGCTTGGCGCGGGTGACCGGTTTGCTGGAAATCACGCCACAGTATTCCGGCATGTTGCGGGCGAAGGGCTCGGTGCCGATGTCCCGGGCAATGCGGATGATTTCCTGCTTGTCCATGGCGATCAGCGGCCGCAGTACCACTTCATCGCTGGCGCGATCGACCACGTTCAGGTTGGTCAGGGTCTGGCTCGACACCTGGGCCACGGCATCGCCCATCACCAGGCCGGAGGCAGTGTAGTCCCGGGCGATGTCGGCCGCGACTTTCAGCATCATGCGCTTGAGTACCACGCCCCAGTGGCGATGGTTTACCGAGCGCATGATCTCCGCCACCACGCCTTCGAAAGGCACGGAGATAAACTTCACGTTGTGGGAGGCGCCATAGCGCTGCCACAGGTAGTGCACCACCTGGCGCACGCCCACCTCATGGGCGGTGCCACCCAGGTTGAAAAACAGGAAATGGCTGCGAATACCGCGGCGCATCATCAGGTAGGCAGCTACCGACGAATCGTAGCCTCCGGAGATCAGCGTCATCACGGTTTCTACGGTACCCAGCGGGTAACCACCCATGCCCTCATGGCGACGGTGGGCAATGTGGAACTGGTCGTCTTTGACCTCAATGCGCACCTCCACGTCCGGTTTTTTCAGGTCTACGCCCCGGGCATTGGATGCCATGAGCAGCGCAGCGCCTACCGAGCGTTCCAGGTCAAGGGAGCTGAAATCGTGCTGGCCGTGGCGCCGTGAACGCACGGCAAAGGTTTTGCCTTCAAGGCGCCGGGCAAAAGCCTCCACCGCCTTGGCACCCACATCGTCCAGGTTCACCAGCGGGAACACCCCGATTTCCTGGATGGTGGAAATACCGGGAATACGGGTCAGCTCATCGATCGCCGCGCCGGTCAGGCCCCGACCTTCGGGTACGTCCACATCAACCCGGTCCCAGCTGCCATCCACCCGGATATCCGGGTCGAGCTGGGTCAGAAGTTTACGGATATTCTGCCGCAACTGGCGCATCTGCTGCTGGCGAACGGGTTTGCTTTTGATGGCCACTTCAGCGGCAGGACGAATCAGTAATTTCATAAAAAAAGGACTTTGGTCGGAAGAACGTCGGGTAGCGTATAAGGCGGAAAGCGCTTAGTGTACCCTTTCGCCACACTGGCTCAAAATCCGTCATTGCCGTCATTGCAAAATTTCAGGAGCTCCAACACCGATGACCGACTCCACCCTTAATGCCCTGGTTTCTCCGGAGGGCAGCCTCGAAATTCTCTCCACCTACGAGGTCAACCTACTCAAGGACAAGAGTGAAGGTGGTTTGTACCGCTTGTTCCGGCAGTGCGCCCTGGCGGTGCTCAATACCGGCATGGAGACCGACGACTGCAAGGAGTTGATGGAAGCCCACAGCGATTTCGATGTACGCCTGGTGCCCCAGCCCCGGGGCCTGAAGCTGGAACTGATCAACGCCCCCGCCCACGCCTTTGTTGACGGCGACATGTTGCGGGCCATCCGGGAGCACCTGTTCTCGGTACTGCGGGATATTGTTTACAGCCACTCTTTGCCCGACACCGTGGCAGGATTCCGCAAAGACAACCCGGACGACCTCACCAACCTGGTGTTCCAGATCCTGCGCAACGCCCGGGTACTGGAATCCGGCCGCCAGCCCGACATGATCGTGTGCTGGGGTGGCCATTCCATCAGCCACGAGGAATACCAGTACAGCAAGGAAGTCGGTCACCAACTGGGCCTGCGGGGGCTGAGCATTTGCACCGGTTGCGGCCCGGGCGCCATGAAAGGCCCCATGAAGGGCGCAACCATCGCCCACGCCAAACAGCGGATCAAGAACGGACGTTACATTGGCATTACCGAGCCGGGCATCATCGGGGCCGAAGCGCCCAACCCGATTGTGAACGAACTGGTGATCATGCCGGACATCGAGAAGCGGCTGGAAGCCTTCGTGCGCTGCGGCCACGGAGTGGTTGTGTTCCCTGGCGGCGTAGGCACCGCGGAAGAAATCCTGTATCTGCTGGGCATTCTGCTGCATCCGGACAACGCAGACCTGCCGTTCCCGGTGGTATTTACCGGCCAGCAGGAAAACGCTGATTACTTCGAAATGATCGACAAATTCATTCGCAACGCCCTGGGCGATGAGGCCGCCAGCAAATACGAAATCATCATCGATGACCCGGTGCGGGTTGCCCGGACCATGAAGCAGGGCATGAAAGATGTGGAGACCTTCCGCCGTGCCATGCAGGATGCCTACTACTTCAACTGGATGCTCAAGATTGACCCGGTGTTTCAGCTGCCGTTCGAGCCCAATCACGCCAATATGCGAGCACTGGAGCTACACCGGGATCAGCCGGTACATATGATTGCAGCCAATCTGCGCAAAGCATTCAGTGGCATTGTGGCGGGGAATGTAAAGGAAAGCGGTATTCGGCAGATTCAGGAGAAAGGACCGTTCGAAATTGCCGGAGATCCGACCCTGATCAAGCCTCTGGAGGCGATGCTGGAGCAGTTTATTACTCAGAACCGGATGAAACTACCGGGGGCATCGGCCTATCGCCCCAGCTACCGGATTATCAGTGGTGCGGCCTGAGCCGCACCACTGACGAGGCAATTACTTGCCGCCAGCCGGCAGGCTTGCGTAGTAAGCCGCCAGGTTGGCGATGTCTTCATCGCTCAGACCAGTAGCCTGACCCTGCATCACCGGAGCCTGACCACCCTGGCGCTGGCCGTTCTTGTAAGCCTTCATGGAAGCAACCAAATACTGTTCTTTCTGACCGGCCAGGTTCGGGTAGATGGGCACCTGGGAGATACCGTTCTGGCCGTGGCATGCGGCACAAACGCCAGCCTTGGCCTTACCGGCTTCGGCGTCGGCTGCCATGGAAGCGGCAGGCGCAGCAGCACCCAGTGCGAACAGACCAGCAACTGCGAAATGTTTCAGGTTCATAGAGTTCATCCTCTCATCGTTTTTACGTTTACAATTCAGTTTTTATCAACCGGACCGTAAGTCAGAAATTCTTTATAGCACAGCCGTCCAAGCCCTCAAATGTGATAGGTCAAGGACATTCGTGCGACCATAGTGCTGTTTTACTCTTGTGCTGACTATAGGACAGTACGAACAAACCGCAAAAATACATTAATTCACAAAACTAGCTGCACACCGGAGATCACGCCACATGTCTGTAGAGGCTCAGGAACTTGAGATTCAGGAACTGGCCTGTCGCCAGGGTCACATCGGTCTGCTGACCCTGAATTCACCCCAAACCCTCAACGCCCTGACCGAGGACATGGTGAACCAGGCCCAGGAAACCCTCGACCGCTGGGCAACAGACGATCGTATCTGCATGGTGGTGCTGCAAGGCCGTGGCGAACGGGCCTTTTGCGCCGGCGGCAACATTCGCAGCCTGTACCAGGCCCTGAAGGGCGAAGGCGACACCACTGCCCCGGAGCGATTCTTTACCCGGGAGTACCGGCTTGACTACAGCCTGCACCGCTTCCCGAAACCCGTGGTAGGCCTGGCCCGAGGTATTGTGATGGGCGGCGGCCTGGGCCTGCTGTCGGCCTGCCGCTACCGGCTAGTGACGCCGGACGTCACCCTGGCCATGCCGGAAATCAGCATCGGCCTTTTTCCGGATGTCGGTGCCAGCTGGTTCCTGAACCGGCTACCGGGGCGACTTGGGCTGTTTATGGGCCTGACCGGTGCCAGACTGAACGTGGCCGACGCACTGCGGGTGGGGCTGGCTGACCTGGTGATTGAGGCCGGCCAGATCGAAAACCTGCTGGCCCGCTTGCAGGACGAGCGCTGGACCGGCGAGGCCGCCGCCGATGACAATCGCCTGTTCCGCCTGCTGAACCAGGTGGAAGCGCTGGATTACCGGGGCCTTGTACCAGGGCACCTGGAACAGCACGAACAGACCATCGCCCGGCTGACCGCGGGTACCGAACTGCCCGCCATCATCGAACAGATACTCGCCGCCGATATCGACGGCCCGTGGTGGCGGGACTGTGCAGAAACCCTGAAAAACGGCTGCCCGGTCACGGCCTGGCTGGTCTGGAACCAACTGCGCAAAGGCCAGCAGATGTCACTAAAGGATATTTTCCGGATGGAGCTGGCCATGGCACTGGAATGCACCCGCCGGCCGGACCTCGCCGAAGGCATCCGGGCACTGCTGGTGGACAAGGACAAAGCGCCGGTGTGGTCCTTCAAATCGGCCGAAGACGTACCAGACGAGGTGATCGAACGGCATTTCGAGCCAGTGTGGGACGACCTGAACGACCCGATGCAGCTGGACTGACACCGGGCCGGAAAATCAGCGGGCTGCGCCCGCCTGCACCAGCAACATTTCCAGGTCCTGGTTGTTGCGGGCCCGGGCAATGTCCAGGGCCGTGGTGCCATCGGTGCGCCGGTAGTGCACATCAGCACCGGCCGCCAGCAGCATCTCGGCGGTCAGCAGGTCGCCGGCTTCAACCACTTTCATCAGCAGGGATTCACCATCCTGGCTGACATTCACGTTGGCTCCGGCCGCCAGCAGGGCCCGGACCACCGACAAATGCCCGTTTTCCGCAGCATGGATCACCGGCGTATAGCCGCTGTTGTCTTCACTGTTCACATCGGCCCCGGCCGCCAGCAACAGCCGGACAATGCGCCGGTTACCCTCGGCAGCCGCCAGCATCAACGGGGTCTTGGAAGAGTCCGCTCGAGGGTCCGGATCTACGCCCTGCGACAACATATTCAGTACTGCCCGGTCTTCATTGGCCGTAACCGCGGCCAGCAAATCCGCACCGGTTGCACCGTTATCGGATACCTCGCCAGTGCTGCTGCAACCGGCCAGCAAAGCCAACACCATCAAAACCACAAAATGAAAGCGACCGCCCGCATCCCTGCTCATCATTCGTACTCTCTTGTTTGATTTTTTCAGCTATTTTGCGGGCCGGGTGGTCATAATTAAATCGAACGGGTCACAACTCCGGCCCTTGTGCCAGCCATCGGGCCACAATCTGCCTGAGCCGGGTCTCGCCTTCACGCTTGCCGGTCACCAGAGCTGCCCCCTGTAATTGCGACCAGGACCAGCCCTGAAGCACGGCACGGCACCAGAGCCCGGCATCCTCCTGCCCGGCCAGCCACGCCATCCAGCCAGGCCAGCTGCAGGTTTCCCGCAACAGCGGCAAAGTCAGCTCGAACCCGCGATAGCCTTCAGCAAACCCCCGCAGGTCCTGCCAGTCGTCGGGCTCCGGTTGCGCGACAGCGGGAAGGTCTGCCGCCAGACACACCAGTAACTCCGGGGAAGTACCGGCCCAGTGACGGGGAATCAGCACCTGCCAGTGTTTGGCAAACCGGCGCCGCAGGCGCTGCTGCAAATCACGGCCCGCAGGGGATACCGCTTTCAGCATTTGCACCGGAAACTCGCCAGTGGATGACTCCTGAGTCAGTCCGACCCGCACCAGACGCAATCCACAGTTTTGCCAGAACGACATCAAACCCGCTTCGCCACCAAAACTCGTGCCCAGTGAATCCAGCCCCCGGTTCTGGCAAAACTCCTCCGCCGCCGCCACCAGCGCCCGGCCCACACCCAGCTGCCGGGCCGGCTCTGCCACGGCAATGCGTACCACCCGAAAACACCGCTGCTGCGCCGCCTCCGCAAAGCCACCATGGCTGGCCAGGGACTGCGCCAGCAAATGCCCCCGCAAACGGCGCTGGCCCATGGCCACCTGGGCGGCCAGGTTCTGAACTAGGCCACCTTCCACACACCCCCAGAGCACACCCACGGTTTTGCCCTGCGCCACCGCCCGCCAGCTGCTGGCAGCAGGATCGTCCAGCCACTGGCGCAGATCCGCCGGCGCGGTGCGGTAATGGGCATCCACCAGCAAGCCGAAGGCCTCGGCCAGTTCCGTCTCGCTGGCCTGTGCCGGATTCCAGGGTTCGATCGACACTGCACCGGGTTCCGGCTTGCTGCAGTCCGGCCCCCGGGCCTCCAGCAGAAACATCCGGAACAACACCCGCTCCAGGGGATCACCCTGCGCCCAACGCACCGGCTGTTTCAGCTCTACCGATTGCCAATGCGGCGTCTCCCGGTCCAGCACCTGCCGGAACCGGATCGCAAAGCCCCGCCCGGTGCCCTCATAGCCATGCACCGTGCTGGCAAACGCCACCCGAGGCCAGCCCAGCAAAACCTCCCGCAGCCAGCTCGCCGGCAAACCGGCGGCCTCGTCCACCATCACCACCTCGGCCTCCGGCTTCCGCGCCGGCAGCTCCGGCACCGGCAGAAAACGAATCGCCTGCCCGCCCGGCAGCACCAGCTCCGACTCCGACCGGTTCTCAACCCGGTCGGCCAGAACCTCCGCCGCATGCCGGAAAAAACTCTGCAGATTGTCCACCGAAGGCGACGTCACCAGCACCTGCTGCCGCCCCGCCAGCAACAACTCAGCCGCCGCCATCCCCAGTGCCGCCGACTTGCCCCGGCCC
>CAYUNQ010000061.1:0-11935 GCA_964446185.1 uncultured Marinobacter sp.
CAAAGAACTCACCCGCTACCGCAGGGACTACGTCGGCTTTGTGTTCCAGTTCTACAACCTGATCCCGAGCCTGACCGCACGGGAGAACGTGGTCGCGGTTACAGAGATCGCCCGCAACCCGATGGCGCCGGAAGCAGCCCTCGACTTGGTGGGGCTGACCAACCGCGCCAATCACTTCCCGGCACAGCTGTCCGGCGGCGAACAGCAGCGGGTTGCCATCGCCCGGGCCATTGCCAAACAGCCCAACGTTTTACTGTGCGCCGAACCCACCGGCGCACTCGATTCCGCTACCGGCATTCTGGTGCTGGCCGCACTCGAAAAAGCCAACCGGGAAACCGGAACCACCACGGTGATCATCACCCACAACGCCTCCATTGCTCAGATGGCCGACCGGGTGATTACCCTCTCCGACGGCCAGATCAGTGGTGAACACCGCAACCCCACGCGGCAAGACCCGCGCACCCTGAGCTGGTAACCCCGTGTTCCCTTTTCACTCCAGCATTCTGCACACCAAACTGCGCCGGGAAATCTGGCAGATGCGGGGGCAGTTGCTGGCCATTTCGCTGGTGATTGCCGGTGGCATTGCCGTGTGCCTGCTGTCGCTGGTGAACTACGCTTCCCTTAACGCCACCCGGGACCAGTACTACCAGCAACACCAGTTTGCCGATGTATTTGTGTCGCTGAAGCGGGCCCCTCGCCATCTGCTGCAACAGGTGGCGGAGATTCCCGGTGTTACCCGGCTGAGTGGCCGTGTGGAAGGTGGGGCAAAACTGGAAGTAGCCGGCTTTCAGGACCCGGTGTCCGCTCACCTGGTCTCGGTTCCGGAAACCGGCCAGCCAGACGTTAACCAGCTCTACCTGCGCCAGGGCCGGTTACCGGATGCCAGCCGCACTGATGAGGTAACCATCATCGGCAGCTTTGCCGATGCTCATAACCTGCAACTGGATGATCAGCTGACCGCCATCATCAATGGCCGCAGGCAAACACTCACCATTGTCGGTATCGCCGAATCGCCGGAATTCATTTACGTGATCCCCCCCGGCGGCATGCTGCCGGATTACCAGCGCTTCGGTGTGCTCTGGATGTCGCAGGCGGGGCTGGCGCCGGCCATGGACATGAAAGGCGCGTTCAACAGCCTGGTGTTGCAGACCGAGGCAGGTCGTCCGGTAAAAGACGTTATCAGCCGTGTGGACCGCCTTCTGGAGCGCTATGGCAGTACCGGTGCCTACGCCCGTGCCGACCAGTTCTCCCATCGCTTTTTGAGTGACGAGCTGGAACAACTGAAGGCCATGGCCCTGATCTTCCCCGCCATTTTTATGGGCGTGGCCATGTTCCTGCTTAATGTGGTGGTGGGCCGGCTGATCAGTACCCAGCGTGAAGTGATCGCCATTCTTAAGGCCTTTGGCTACAGCAACCGACAGATCGGCTGGCACTACAGCCAGCTGGTCATCGCCATTGCCCTGACCGGTCTGCTGATCGGCACCGTCGCCGGCCTTTGGCTGGGGCGGATGCTGGGTGGGCTGTACATGGAGTTTTACCGTTTCCCCGAATTGCTGTTCCGGATCAGCCCGATGTGGATCCTGGTTCTGGCCGTTGCCAGCCTCGCCGCTGCCTGGCTTGGCGGCTGGCGTTCAATCCGCAGTGCCGTCGCCTTACCGCCAGCCGAGGCTATGCAACCGGAGGGCCCCGCAAAATTCCGGATAACCTTGCCCGAAAGGTTGTTGTCCTGGGTGCAGTTTCGACAACCGTCCAGAATGATTGTCCGGCAACTGGCCCGTCGCCCCGGCCGCACTGCACTCTCCGTTACAGGCATTGCCATGGCCACCGCTATTGTGGTGGTAGGTAACTTCCAGTTCAGCTCGGTCTCACTGATGGTGCATACCCAGTTTGCCCGGGTACAGAAGCAGGACCTGACCGTTACCCTGACCGACCCGGTAAACCAGTCCGCCCTCTATGGCATGGCCCGGCAACCGGGCGTGCTGTACACCGAAGGCCGGCGCCAGGTGGCCGTGGAACTGGTGAACGGCCACCGCACCTGGCGCACGGCGCTGACCGGCCTGCCCGAACAGGCTGAGCTGCAATTTGTGGTAGACCGCCACCTGAACAACGTAGCCATGCCGCCAGCGGGTTTGCTATTGACCGATTACCTGGCCCAGGCACTGGAGGTGACACCAGGCGACCAACTGGTTGTGCGGGTACTGGAAGGCAAGCGCCCTACCCTGACCATTCCGGTGGCCGGCACCACCAGCGAATTTCTCGGCGTTGGCGCCTACATGAACCTGGCAGCCATGAACCGGGCCCTGGGCGAGGGCCCGCTGGTCAACCAGGTACTGCTGAACCTTGAGCCAGACTTTTCGGACACCGTCTACCGGGACCTGCGTAATACCCCCAGAGTAGCCGGCACCAACCTGCGCCAGGCCATGCTGGACAGTTTCTTCGAAACCCTGGCCCGCACCTTCCTCACCTACACCTTCGTGATCAGCCTGCTGGGGGGCATTATTGCCTTTGGCGTAATCTATAATACGGCCCGGATATCCCTGGCCGAGCGCGGGCGGGACCTCGCCAGCCTGCGGGTACTGGGTTACAGCCACAGCGAGGTGTCGCACACACTTCTGGGTGAACTGGCCATTTTGCTGATTATGGGCATACCGCTGGGCTGGGCCATCGGCCTTGGCCTGACCAACCTGGTGGTCACCGCCCTGCAAACCGAGCTGTACCGGGTGCCGCTGATCATCACCCCCAGAACCCTGGCACTGGCGGCCAACGTGGTGATTGCATCGGCCCTGCTGTCGGGTTTCATTACCTGGCTAAGACTACGTAAACTGGACCTGGTAGCGGTACTGAAAACCCGGGAATAACCCACAACCCTGCAAGAGAAATACTATGGCCACACACGCAAACGCACCGGGGAAATGGATCTTCTGGATCATCATTGCCTTGCTGGTGGCTGCCGTGTTCTTCTTCATACTGCGCCCGGAACCCGAGTGGGTAGACCTGGCCACTGCAGAACGGGGCCCGATGGAAGTCACCATCCGCGAGGAAGGCAAAACCCGGGTAAAAGACCGCTACCAGATTTCCGCACCGGTCACCGGCTACCTGCACCGGGTGCAGATGGACGTAGGCGACCCGGTCAGCCCCGGCCAGTTGCTGACCCGGATAGACCCCATGCCCGCCAGTATCCTGGACGCTCGCAGCCGGGCTGAAGCCGAAGCCCGGGCCGCCGCTGCGGCCTCTGCACTGCAGTCCATTCGCCAGAAAGTGGCCGCCGCCCAGGCCGAATACGATTTCGCCCGGCAGGAGTACCAACGCCTGCAGTCCCTGGCTGCCTCCCGCTTTATCTCCGGCGAACAGCTGCAGCAGGCCGAAACCACCGCCACCCGGGCCGCAGCCATTCTGCGCTCGACAAAATTCGATGAAGAAGTTGCCGAACACGAACTGGCCGCCGCAAGAACCCGGCTTCAGGTTTCAGATAGCGGACAAAACGGAGGCCAGCCGGCCGAACAAGTGGCCGTCCGCTCACCGGTTACCGGAGCACTGCTCAACATCAACCGCAAAAGTGAAGGAGTCATCCAGGCCGGTGAAGCCATCCTGGAGGTGGGCGACCCCAGTGCCCTGGAAGTGGTGATCGACGTGCTCAGCTTTGATGCCACCAAACTGGAACCCGGCCTGGAAACCCGCCTGACCGGCTGGGGCGGCCCGGCGCTGGAAGCCGTGGTTCGGCGCGTGGAGCCCATCGGTTTTGAAGACGTGTCTGCCCTGGGCGTGGAAGAACAGCGGGTTAAGGTAATTGCCGATATGGTCAGCCCCTACGACCAATGGAAACTACTGGGCGATGGCTATCGGGTTGATGCCGAATTCATCCTCTGGCAATCCAGCGACAACCTGCAAATCCCCGCATCGGCTCTGTTTCGCCATGACGGCGGGCAGGCGGTGTTTCTGGTTCGGGATGATGTGGCAAGGCTGAAGAAAGTAGAAGCTGCGGAGAGTGACGGCCTGAGCACCGTTATAACCGGCGGGCTTGAGGAAGGCGATACGGTGGTGCGTCACCCGGGGCGGGGCCTGAGTGACGGCAGCCGGATCAGAGTGCGGTAATCTCTGCTCTTTCCTCGCGACACTCATAGGAGCCCATTTCGAACTCCCGGCAAATCCAGGGGCGCTGCTCATAGATTGTACACAGGTAGGTTTCCCGATCCAGGGCCGAGCACCAACCATCCGCCAGCCGCAACATGGTTTCACCACCCCACTCGTCATAGGCAATATGGCGCTCAGGAACCCCGGTGTCACTGATGATCATAACCTCCAAACGACAGCAGCACGCCTGACAGTTTGAACAGGAGATCTCAGGCTGGGTCAGATCTTTAACGGGAATAGTCATGAAACTACTGCGTCTTCAGTACAGCAGAAATACGATCCCACCAACTGCGTTTCATCTGATCTTCAGGGCTGGGCCAGTTCGGGTCTTTGCTTTTGCACTGCACAATGCCGTTGCTACCAAGTTTCAGGCGCCAAAGCTGCGCCGATGAGTGGGCCTGCCCGGGCTCAGTAGACACCAGTAGCAAATGGTAGTCCTGCTGCCTCTCGATGGGGTGCACCTGCACTGCAAACTCAGAATCCTCACCTTCTTCACACACAAACAGCCGGTCACGGCTCACCTTGATCATTTCACACAGGGATTCGAAGTCCAGGGTAAGGCGTTCCCTGATCTCATCGTGCTCCAGAGCAGCCTTATCGGGCTTGAGCAGCGAACGGTAACAGATCACCTGGGCATCATCGCTGGTGGCCGACTTGGTGGCGATGTCTGCGATGGCCCGCGGCAAATCCGAAAGGTTCCAGTAATCCACCCACACCAGCTGCTGGGCGACCTGTTGCTTGGTGTAAGGCATGCGCAGGCGGATTTTCCAGCGGGGCTTACCCTGGCGCAACCGGCGCGTGATCACATTAATCATGTCCTCACGCACCATGTCACGAATCCCATAAGCCAGCGCAATCACCAGCAGCAATGTGACGGACAGGGTCTGACTGGCAGACCGCACGTTAAAGAGCAGGTATGTCAGCATCGACATGATGACCATGGTGCTCCCGGCTTTCACCAACTTGCGGGTGCCAGACCCAAGTTCCGCAATTTTCGGCCGTAGCGATACCGGGTATTCCAGCAACCGGTCATACAAACTCATTCGGTTCCAGAGAGCGGTAGGTTTACCTTGAAAATCATGCACGTAGTCATGTTCTTTTCGATAAGCCTGCTCCTGCTGGAGAAAATCCGCAATGCTTTGCCTCAATTCTTCGTCCAGCCCCGCATAACTCTCGAGCGTCATGCATTCGAGAAAAAACTGCTCCGCGAACCAGGAAAAATAGATATCCATCTGGCGCAGATAACGCTTCTGCCTGTTCTGGGTGGGCTGAGTTTCACGCATACGCTGCGCAAACGCCTGGCTAAGCCGCAAGGCCCGCGCAATTGGCTCAGCCGGGGTTTCGGCACTCCGTACTTGCTGTCGTAGCCGCCCCATCGACGCCTTGTACCGCAGCAACCAGGAACCATTTGCAATCTCGAAGTACGGAGACAGCAGCGCGTAGGAATCATCACTCTTGATGGCCCGGTCGTTGCCCTGCAAGCCCATCAAACCAAAGCGATGGTCGACGGAGCCGAAGAAGAACTGCGATTCTGGCAGAGTCCTGGCAGATAGACTGGTTTCCGGCGGGATGAACAGGTACAAGTCCATCATGTGCCGCCCAGGCGTGTTCACGGTGCGGGTCAGCCGGAGTTCATAATCGCCCTTACGCTTTAAGAAAAACAATCACTCCTCCTGACGTTGCCCGGCGCCCAAGGTAGAGCGTCTGCTTCATAGTAAACCTTGTCCCAAACTGTAGTAGCCCCCATGGCCAAGCTCTACAATTCAGCCGCGCAAAAAAAGCATCTCAAAAACCCTGTTGGTTCCCTCTCCCATTCTAGAGAGCAGATTGTTGGGGCGATGGATCTTGCTGTCACGGGCATTTAACGCCCAAGCGTACCGGTGACTTTGTCGTAGCGAAGCGGAGAAGGCATCCAAGTGACGCGCCGGATTAGCTGTTCCCAAGCATGAACGCACGAAGCTGCCGCTCTTCTCGCATAACATAGAGAACGAAAACCCGCTGCTCATCCTCACGATAAAAAATGCGACACGGTGGAACCACTACCTCCCTATATACCGAATCAGGGAGCTCCGGAGGAATTCGTCCGGATTTGGGAAAATTTTCCAGGCAGTCGATTTTATCGAGTACCTCTTCTACCAGACGGCTCGCAGCGGCAGGATTATCCAAAGCAATGTACTCTGCGACTGCGTTTAATTCCTCAAGGGCTGGCTCCGTCCAGATTACTTCAGCCATTTACTCAGTTTCTCCCTGGCCTCACCTTGACTGTACGTTCTTCCCTCAAGTACAGCACGCTCTCCTCGTGAGAGCCCCTCAAGCAGTTCAAGCCGACGCTGCATGAATTCGTAATCCTGCACATCAACAAGATAAGCCGATGGCTGGCCATGCTCAGTGATCAGTACCGGCTCTTTAGACAGGTGCAGGTCTGCCAAGATTTTTGTAGCTTGGCGCTTAAGGTTTGTAACAAGCTCAACTTTCATGGGCTCACCCTGATCCAAATTGAAAGTGACACTATAGTATCACTTTTCAGCCTGGGAAATCACAGCTAACGAGGTCATAGAGATAGTTTGCAGCGTCTGGATAGGGAAGCCGCACTGTAAAGGAGGCGTCCGGCGGCCTTCGTGACAACAGCGCCCGCGGAAGCAGCCTGAGACATGACCTGGTCAACTTCGTCTTCTGAACTTACATAGTGCGCCAGACTGAACCCAGCGAAACCTCCAGAAACTGCCTCTACCTGCGCATCTTCCGCTAGACCCCAGAGTAATCATACTAATCCGTGGCTTCATGATTCCTCCCTGTATAACGAACTCAATCAGCGGCGCCGTTTTCGCCAACCCGAGCTGGCTGGCGACGAAAAAAGACGTGCCACGCGCTAACCCCTAATCAAACGTTCTCGAAGGAGCAAAACGAATGGCAACGCAATAATAGGAGCAAACAGATAAGCCAGAGCAGATCCGCGCAGATCAGTCAGCATTATTAAAAGACCCAAAATTAAGCTGAACGCGAAGCCGACGATATGCTGCCTGCGCCGAAATCGCGCTTCTTCGTACTCCGTGAGAATGACTGGCGATGACCTCGGGTTCACGATCGCGTTCCCGACCCCTACGGCAACGAGACTGCCGAAAAGCAGTAACGTGATTCCCGAGGGAACGGTTTCAGCACGCACGGAATTAGCAACAATAAAAACAGACAGGAGCGATCCGAGCGTAGCCGCGACCATGCGCCAGAATTTTCGTTCTTTAGCTGTAGGTTCCATTTGGCATCTAACGCCTTGGCTTTGCGGCGTCACGGAGCGCCAGCATAGGCACGTCCGACAACAGCCATTGGTTAAATGCTTGCATGCGCATAGCCATGCGCATAACATCAAAATTTGTATTCCACATCTTCTGGGAGGCCCTCATGGCGGAACTCTATAACTCAGCCGCCCCCAAAAAAGCGACGAACCTCTCAATCAATAGCGATCTTCTGCGTAAAACCCGGGAACTGAACATTAACTTGTCTGCCACCCTGGAACGAGCTCTGAAAGAAGAGCTCTCGAAACGCGAAGCCGCTAAATGGGTTGAAGAGAATCGTGCTGCGATAAAAAGCTACAACGATTTCGTCGAACAACATGGATGCTTCGGCGACGAATTCAGAGAGTTCTGATGGCACAGTTCGATGTGTACCCCAACCCAAGTATAACTAGCAAAGCGCACTACCCTTATCTTGTCGATATTCAAAGCAGCCTCCTGGACGATCTGGCAACTCGAATCGTTATTCCCTTGGGCAAACGCTCTGCCTTCGGTGGCGAAGCCATGCAAGGACTCACTCCCGAAATCAGCTTTGCCGATCAGGAGTTGCTGCTATTAACTCCGCAAATTTCCTCCGTGCCTGAAAAACATCTCAAGAGCCCTATTGGCTCTCTCTCACATTTCAGAGACCAGATTGTTACGGCTCTGGACCTGGCTATCACCGGTATTTAACGTCAAAGCTCAGCGGCGCGGCTTGTCCTCGACCGCTGGAGCGCCTTGGTCGAGCGCTTCATTCGACTTGCGCTCTGAGTTTCGAAGAGGCGGCGTGCCACGAAGAACTCATAGCCATAGAAGTCTGAATAGTGGCAGTGCATCTCGGGCTCCTCGGCGATGCGCGTTTCCATAGGCGGCATTTAGAAATCGACCTGCCCTTCCTGACGGCGACGCACCATGAGCACGTGTAGCCCGTTCGGGACGTCGTCGAATTCCCTGTCCTTGCGGAAGCCCGCCTTGGAAAAAGCCCGCTGCGAAGCCAGATTGTCCAGCCGGGCGCACGCCATCACGAACGGCACCGTTGGGTCGGACAACGCGACCTCGGCGACGAGGTTGATCGCCTCCGACCCCAGGCCCCGTCCCAGCGCATCGATCTCGCCGATCATGATGTCGATATCGATCACGCTCGTCGGAATGTCGGTGAGGCCGGCCAGGTCGAGTTCCTCGCGCGTGGGGTGCTGCCACAGCACGATCCCAATTTGACGGCCATCCGCCTCGATGATGGCCCGCCAATTCCCATCGGCTGGTGGCTCGTTCATCAGCCGGAGGTTCGTGCCGGGATCGCCCCAAGTGCTACGCACGTGATCCGCATATAGCCACTGTTCGATGAGCGGCAAGTCATCGTTCGTGACATCGCGAAGGCGTAGGCTCATGACGATTTATATTCCCCTGACATGAGGTCTCCTCGTGCTTTAACGATTTCCTCTCCGAATTCAATTGCTGTCGCTCGAACGCCGCCATCAGCCGCGCGAGGTACGAGTGTCGGCTGCATGACTTTGTTCAGCATGGTTGCCGATTTCATCCGCTAGCCGGGACAGGAGCGCTTTGGGTAGGCAATGTCCAAGCCCGTCAATTTCTATCAGTCGGCCATTTGGCAGCAAGTCAGCAATATGCCTGCCGTGAGGCGGCGGGTTGAGCGGGTCCTCAGAACCCTGAATGACCAAGGTCGGAACGCTGACCTTTCTCAGCTCTTTCCCCCGAGCAAGAGGTACTGGCATTGCCATTGCGTGATTACCAGGTTGTGCCCAAGTTCCGGCATGATCTATACATCGTTGCTCACGCAGGCGAAAATCCGAGGCATCAAACTCAAGCTTCGCTCCCGAAAGGAGGCTCCACTCTTTCACGCGACGATCAAGTTCTTCTTCCATGCTCTCAGAGGGCGTCGCTCGCGCAGAAAGCGCTTCAAGCACCTCTTTCTTTGGAAGGGGCAAACCATCCGGAGAGCTCTCACCTGAAAACGCGCGTCCGATATTACCGACGAAGTCCACATCAAGTGCTGCTCCACACATGAGGGTCAAACTGTGGAGCCGATCCATATGGTCTAGCGCAAGCACTTGCCCTAACGTCGCTCCCATCGATAAGCCTACAACATGTGCCTTATCCACTTCCCACGCGTCGAGAATCGATACCGCATCTGACGCCAGATCCTCCACGGTATAGGGGGCATCATCAAACTCGATGAAGGTAGAGCGTCCCGTATCACGATGGTCATACCGAATCACGCGATATCCCCTGGACACGAGCAGTTCAACGAATTCATCCGGCCACATCAAAGCGGATGCATTCGCACCAGAAACCAATAGTATCGCTTCTCCTTCCTCCGAGCCGACAGATTGACTCCAAAGTAATCTGTCATTCACGGATACAAATTTCTCTGGCATCAAAAACTCCCGATGTACTTCCACTCGCGAATGCTGAACGCCCGGCTCACGCGCCGGTTTGGAGCCGCGAGGCGGCGGAAAATCGGTCGCTGTGCAGCCGATTGTTATGTTTTCCCTGAAGTGCTAGATTGTGTATAGGAACCGAAAACTATACACACAGGTGCACCATGAGAACGAACATTGTCATTGACGACCAGTTGATGGCCGAAGCCCTCAAAGCCTCTGGCTACGAAACCAAAAAAGAAGCCGTCGAGCAAGGCCTGAAACTTCTGGTCCAGTTGAGCAAGCAGCAGGAAATTCGAAAGCTGCGCGGCAAGGTCAAGTGGGAAGGCGACCTGAATGAAATGCGGAGCGCCGGGTGATCCTGGTGGATACCAGCGTCTGGATCGACTATTTCAACGGAGTCACTAACCCTCAAACTGACCTGTTGGATGCCTCGATAGTCCAAGGATCTGTCGCTATCGGGGACCTCATATTTCTGGAAATCCTCCAAGGCATCCGCAACGACAAACAATATCGTCAGACCAAACAAAGCCTGATGGCGCTGGATCAATATGAAATGCTTGGCAAAGATATGGCGGCCAAATGTGCCGACAATTATCGAGCGCTTCGTAAAAAGGGCATCACGATCAGAAAGACTGCCGATGTGATCATTGCGACATTTTGCATAGAGAAGGAGCTACCCCTGTTGTTCCTGGATCGTGACTTTATCCCCTTTGTTGATCATCTTGGACTCGAGCCGGCCCTGAGAGAAACATAATCGGGATAGGGAGGCACCTCACGATGCCCCTCCTCCCACATCACCGGGCATACGGATCACGTACCACGGCGATTCAGTGACTTGATTCAACCCGTTACCGCACTGCCAATTCCGGCAGTCCATAGCTCCGACACAACCGGGCCGGTCCGGCGTGTGCCGTTTCAGCCGTGCCATCAGCCGATCGTGATTTACCCGGTCGAAGAAGGCTTCCAGGTCCAGATCCACTACCCAGTAACGGCCTTCCCGGGCGCAATGCTGTCCGTATCGGACTGCCTGATGGGCAGAACGCCCCGGGCGAAAACCGTAGCTGTGTGGATGGAAGCGGGGTTCCCAGTCCTGCTGGATCACCTGAGCGATTGCTTGCTGGATAAAGCGGTCCAGCACCGTCGGGATGCCCAGAGGGCGGAAACCGCCGTTGGCGTTGGGAATGGTGACCCGTCGGACCGGTTTTGGTCGGTAGGTCTGCTGGAGCAACTGCTGCCGGATCTCAGGCCAGTGTTGGCGCAGATAATCCGGCAACTCATCCACGGTCATGCCGTCGATGCCCGGCGCTCCCTTGTTACGTCGAACCTGTTTCAGGGCGCGATTCACGGGCGAACCTACTATGCCCTCGGCTGATTTCTGCCACGCGATCAGAGGCGATCGCTCGTCTCTCAGTGGGTCCGTCCACACGTGGCAGACCTCCCGGGGTAAGGCACAGAGCTTTCACGGCGTGAATCCGAACGCGGCCCGGTCCGATTTATAAAGTACACCCCAATCGCAGAAGGAGGGCTTCGCGGTCACGTGCCCGCTCGCCCCGGATGTACCACACCTCGTATCGGGTTCCTGTTCGTCGCCCCGCCGCTTTGGATTGGGCTTCCTTCAGACCCCACCTCGCGATGACGCCCTTGCCCTTCTCCTAGCCTTTGGCTCTGCGAAAACCTGGCAGGAGGACTTTCACCTCCCTAGTTCTGTGCCATGCCCGGCACACACGCCAGCCATCAGCGGCGGCTGAAAGCCGTCCGGTGGAGGCCCAAAGGGCCGGAACGGACTTGAGCGACTGGTTAGGCATTGGATAAGCTCGGCCGCGCTGGTCGGATAAAGAAAACATGCCGCTTTAAAAACGGCAAATAGCAGAGGCTCATAACATCAAAGAGAACCCAGAGTCGGGTACCCCATTCAAAAGCCCGGCTATCATAATGCGAAGAGACGTTGAATGCTGGGCTTGTAACCGCACCTTTCATCTCAACTTTCAGAGTGGCATCACCATCAGGGATAAAAATCTTTAGCGAGGTCCCACTCTGAATTGCCGCAACCCGCTCCCCATTTACGAAGACATCCAGCGGAACTGCTCGACCCAGATAGCCAGGATGACGATAAAGTATGATTTCCATATAGCCTAA
>CAYUNQ010000062.1:0-8745 GCA_964446185.1 uncultured Marinobacter sp.
GTCCATCAACTGCAACAGGCGGCCAATAATCGGCTTGGCCAACAGCCCAACAAAACGACCGTAAAGGGATCGGGTAAACGCCTGCTCCAGCAACTCAATCAGCAGGCCCGCAACCCCTTCGCCGGTTTTCAGGGCAATATTACCAACAAAGCCATCACACACTACAACATCGGCCACGTCCCGGAACAGGTCGTTACCCTCGACATAACCGATATAGTTCAAGGTGTCGCACTGGGCCAGCATGTGGGAGGCAAGGCGAACCTGCTCGTTACCTTTGATCTCTTCCTCACCCACGTTCAGCAGGGCTACACGGGGCTCAGCCTGGCCACAGATGGCGGTAGCCATCAGCGACCCCATCAAAGCGTACTGGTAAAGGTTTTCGGCACTGGAATCCACGTTGGCGCCAAGATCCAGCACATGGCAACGGCCGCGAAGAGAAGGAACAAGCTTGGCAATGGCCGGCCGCTCAATACCGGGATACATGCGGATAATAGAACGGCCGAAAGCCATCAGTGCACCGGTATTACCGGCACTGACACAGCCCTGAGCCTCGCCGTCGCGAACCAGGGACAGCGCGATGGCCATGGAGGAACTTCGCTTATGTCGCAGGGCGTGGGAGGGGCGCTCGTTCATGCGCACCACATCGGCGGCCTCAACAATGCGAATTCTCGCATGGCCATCACGCAACAAGGCCTCGAGCTCGCTCCGGATACCTACCAGAACAAGACTCAAGGCCTCGTTTTCACGTACTGCTTCCAGTGCTGCATGGACCACCACCGCAGCGCCACGATCACCACTCATGGCATCGATGGCTATGGTGACTGGTTTACTCACCACTGGTCCGTGCGACACAGGTCAGAAAAGTCCCCCGACGAAATTACTCGTCGCGAGCTTCAATAACCTGCTTGCCGCGGTAGAAACCGTCCGGAGATACGTGGTGACGACGATGCACTTCACCAGTAGTTGTATCGGTGCTCAGAGCAGCAGTGCTCAGGGCATCGTGTGAACGGCGCATGCCGCGCTTGGAACGGGTCTTGCGATTTTGCTGTACAGCCATGATTATGCTCCTGACCTGATTACGAAAACGTTAGTGCTTGGTGTTCTTGAGGCCCGCCAGAACACTGAACGGGTTATCCTCGCGTTTCTTTGCCTTGGGCTTTTCGGTGGCCTGCTGAGGCTCCAGTGCTTCCAGTTCCTTGCTTGCCGGGCAATCCTGGCGTTCATGCAAAGGAAACGGCGGCAACGCCAGAAGCAACTCATCTTCCACCATGGCCCACAAATCCGCGTTGTAGTCTTCCATCAGGAAAGGCTCCAACGCCTTTGGCAACCTCTGAGCCTGCTCATCGTTGAGCACCAGCCCCAAATCAAAACGGGATTCCAGCGTAGTCTGCATATCATTCATGCAACGCTGGCATTCCAGTATCACCGGTGCGGATACCTCACCCGACACCAACCGACGACGTTCGCTATCCATATAGAAGGAAAGCTTAACGTGGCACTCGCTGCCTTCCGGCAAACCCGGAACCGCTTCGGAGAAACGAACAAGCCCCGTGAGCGGAATAACTCCCTCCAGGGTGGCGTTCTGTTCCGCTAACCGGTTAGGGTCTACGGTTTTTGGCAATTGAGCAATCGGTGCTTCAGACATAGGCGCGCAATTTTAGGGGCGAGACTGCCTGCTGTCAAAGACTTAATCGCTTTTAACGCTCCCCTTCCCGCTTAAGTAGGGGTATTTTACGATAACCCCGGCATTTCTGCCTGAACCACTGCA
Source organism: uncultured Marinobacter sp. (assembly GCA_964446185.1). Classification (GTDB taxonomy): domain Bacteria; phylum Pseudomonadota; class Gammaproteobacteria; order Pseudomonadales; family Oleiphilaceae; genus Marinobacter. The sequence continues at coordinate 1,769 of CAYUNQ010000062.1, forward strand.
CAAACAGAAGGCATCCATGAACCACCCCGCCCTGCTGCTCGCTTCCTCATCCCCTTACCGCAAAAGCCTGCTGGCAAGACTGGGGCTACCTTTTACCTGCGCCAGCCCGGACATTGATGAAACGCCCGCTCCGGGGGAGTCTGCCGAAAAGCTGTCAGTCCGGCTGGCAGCCAGCAAGGCCCGGGCACTGGCACAGCAGCACCCCGGCACCATTATCATCGGCTCAGACCAGGTAGCCACGCTGGCGGATGGCTACCTGCTCAACAAGCCTGGAAACCATGCCATAGCCCGGGAACAACTTACCCGCTGCAGCGGAAAAAGCGTGCAGTTCCTGACCGGGCTCGCCGTTCTGGATACCCGAACCGGCGAGCTGAAAACTCACTGCGAACGGTTTGCCGTCCACTTCCGGGACCTGTCCGCCCGGGAAATCGAAAACTACCTGAACAAGGAACAACCCTACGACTGCGCGGGCAGCTTCAAAATGGAAGGCCTGGGCATCGCCCTGTTCCGGAAAATGGAAGGCCGGGATCCAAACAGCCTGATTGGCCTGCCACTGATCGCCCTGACCGACCTGCTGCGGGAACTCGGCACCAACCCGCTGCTGCAGCCCTGACCGCTCCCGGCGGTCAGGGTTGAGGGAATACTCAGCGAATCTCCAGGCGGGACTCAAGCATTCGGGAAGCCACCCCCTCGCCCATGGCAACCCCCAACTGACCAACCAGCTCCTGGAACGGCGACCGGCGGTGACTGTAATCCACCAGCTTTTCTTCGCCGACCAACTGCCGTGCCACCCAAGAAGTACTGCCCAGACCATCAATCAGACCCAGCTCCAGGGCTTGCTCGCCGCTCCAGACCAACCCGGAGAACAACTCTTCGCTGTCAGCCAGGCGATCACCACGCCCGGCCTTCACCGCTTCAACAAACTGGTTATGGGTGTTTTCCAGCACGCCTTGCCAGAACGCCACATCGCCTTCGCGCTCCGGCGAGAACGGGTCGAGGAACGCCTTGTTCTCACCCGCTGTATACAGCCGCCGATCTACACCCAGCTTGTCCATCAGGCCGGTGAACCCGAAACCACCGGCCACCACACCAATTGAACCCACCAGGCTGGCCCGGTTGGCATAGATCTCATCCGCTGCCGCCGCAATATAGTAGGCACCGGAGGCGCCAATATCGGAAATCACCGCATACAACTTTTTATCCGGATACTCTTCCCGCAGGCGCTTGATCTCATCGTACACATAACCCGACTGTACCGGGCTACCACCCGGGCTGTTAATGCGCAGCACAACCGCCCTGGATTTCTCGGCCTCGAAGGCGGAGCGCAACGAACCCACCAGGTTATCGGCGCTGGCCAGCTCATCGGCCGCAATGGTGCCATTCAGCTCCACCAGTGCCGTGTGGGCACCAACAGCACCCGCCATACCATCCCCGATGGGTGACCGGATCAGGAACAGCAAGGCAAACAGATAGCCGAAGGTCAGAAACTTGAAGAAGATGCCCCAGCGGCGGCTGCGGCGTTGTTCTGTCTGCAGCGACATCACCAGCTTTTCAATCAGACGCCAGTCCCGGCCTGATTCAGGGGGCATGGCGGGCTGCTTTTTGCCAAACAACCCCCGCTTCGCAGGCGCCGGAGCCGGTTCATCACCCCAGCCGGCCTGCTTGTCTGATTCCCAGTCACTCATCAACTATTCCTTATACACCATACACCTGAACATTCCGGAAGGGCCCGAATCAGAGCCCCAGCACCCGCCGAAGCTCATCCACCGAATTCACCACCGCATGGGGGGCATATTCCTGCAGCACGTCACGCTGATGAACACCCCACTCCACACCAATCGCCGGCATGCCGATGCGCCGGGCCATATCGAGATCGTAGCGAGTGTCGCCGATCATAACTGCCTCCTCCGGCTCAAAACCGTAAAAAGCCAGAATTTCCTCGAGCATCAGGGGGTCCGGCTTGGACCGGGTTTCGTCAGCGCAGCGGGTAATATCGAAGTGCTGGCCAAGCCCGCTGGATATCAACGCCCGCTCCAGGCCCCGACGGCTTTTGCCGGTAGCCACAGAGCAGCCGCGCCCGGAGCGGCGGATATCGGCAACCACATCTGCCATACCGTCAAACACATTCTGGGGCGTAGTCACCTTCTGGAAAAAATAACCGGAATAACCTTCCCGGATGCGCTGCATTTCATCCCGGGTAAGGCCCGGATAGAGTTTTTCCAGCGCCTCGATCATACCCAGGCCAATAATGTCCCGATAGGCTTCACGCTCAAGCTCGGGATAGCCAAGCTCCGTAGCCGCCTGGTGCAGGCTGTCGGCAATATGGTCTACGGAATCAATCAGGGTTCCGTCCCAGTCAAAAATCACAACTTTTACATTCATCAGAACTTACCTTTACTGCGACGGGCAAGCGCATCAACCAGCTTGCCGAAAGGAGTATCATACGGCGCTTCCAGCCTTATTGCCTCATCGGAGCCCGGCAGGGTGAACTCCAGGGCCCGGGCGTGCAGCATCAGCCGCTCGCCGCCTATCGCCCGGAACGCCTTCAGGCTGGCATCGTCCATATATTTGTCGTCTCCGGCTATCGGGTGACCCGCCCAGGCGCTGTGTACCCGGATCTGATGGGTGCGACCGGTCACCGGCGAGGCCTCAACCAGCGAATAGCCCTCAAAACGCTGGAGACAACGGAACAGGGTCAGCGACTCCTTGCCCTCGGCACTCACCTTCACCCGCCGCTCGCCGTTGGTCATCTCGTAACGCAACAACGGCTCAGCCACCCGGGACAGCTTCTCTGGCCAACTACCGGTTACCAGCGCGTGATAATGCTTACGGATCCGCTTGTGCCGCAGTTCATCCTGCAAAAACCGCAGGGCCGAGCGTTTCTTGGCCACCATTACCAGGCCCGAAGTGTCCCGGTCGAGCCGGTGCACCAGCTCCAGGAATTTCGCCTGGGGGCGGGACGACCGAAGCACCTCGATCAGCCCGAAGCTCAATCCACTGCCGCCATGAACGGCAATGCCAGAGGGCTTGTTCACCACCAGCATGTCATCATTCTCGAACACCACGGCGGCTTCCATCACCCCCTGCACCCGGTCACCGGGCTTTGGCTGTTCGGCCTTCGCCTGCTGCACAACAGGAGGGATACGCACCACATCACCGGCCTGCAGGCGGGTATCGGGCTTCACGCGGCCTTTATTCACCCGCACCTCACCCTTGCGCACAATGCGGTACACAATACTTTTCGGCACCCCACGCAAACGAGCCATCAGAAAATTGTCCACCCTCTGGCCGGCCATGTCTTCATCGACGCTGACCAGCTGAACCCCCTTCTGAACCGTACCCGCAGCCGGCGCCGAATCCTGCTGCCGACCTGCTCGGGTAGCGCCCGGCCGAGCCGGCTTGCCCGCCTTGAACGGAGTATTGCGGGAACCAGAATTACGCGACATGGAGAACCTTTTGAGGTGGATGAATGCAGGATTGAACAACCAGCACTTAACTGTTATATTCCGACGTGCTCTGCCGTTTGTCTACGGCCTGACGAACTCTGGTCAGAAGCCGGAGCGGCAGCAGTATACCGACACTGATTAAGAGATTGAACGCTGCAAGCCCAATCATTAGCGGGCGCGGCGGGAGACAAACTCCCGGACTCACAGGCCAGACCCAGAGAGGCTGCACCTGACCGGGAGCTGAAAAACCGAACGGAAAACCGTCGGGCGACATCGCGAAGAATCATTGCCACGCGAACCCGGGCCGTCAGCATACCAATACGACGTGAGACCCAGGAGTTTGTGTGAACCTGAAAACGGATACTATGCGTCAACAGACACTTACCCAAAACGACCTCTCCCTGCCTACAGGCAGGCGAATCGTAGGCGGTGGTCTCAGACTTACAGGATCGCACCCCATAAGGGTCTGATCCGTCTGGCTGCCGGTCCCTCCTTGCTGTAACAGGGCCTGCGGCACGCACATCCCGCTTCGCTGATGCGACCCCCCGGTTTTCTGTCATTAACAAACGACAGGAACTATTTCTTTCCATGAAAAGAATGCTGATCAATGCAACTCACCCAGAAGAGTTGCGCGTTGCTCTGGTAGACGGCCAACGGCTGTTTGACCTGGATATCGAGTCCAGCACCCGCGAACAGAAAAAATCCAACATTTACAAAGGCCGCATTACCCGCGTAGAGCCCAGCCTGGAAGCCGCCTTTGTCGACTTCGGTGCCGATCGCCACGGATTCCTTCCGCTGAAGGAAATCTCCAAGGAATACTTCAAGAAATCCCCAGGCCAGATTGAAGGCAAGATCAACATCAAAGATGTTCTTGCTGAAGGCCAGGAAGTCATCGTGCAGGTCGACAAAGAAGAGCGTGGCAACAAGGGCGCAGCCCTGACCACCTTTATCTCCCTGGCTGGCCGCTACCTGGTACTCATGCCCAACAACGCCCGTGCCGGCGGCATCTCCCGCCGCATCGAAGGCGAAGAGCGGGCACAGCTGAAAGAAGCCATGAACGGCGTTCAGGTGCCGAAATCCATGGGCATCATCGTGCGTACCGCCGGCATCGGCCGCACCACAGAAGAGCTGCAGTGGGACCTGGACTACCTGGTACAGTTCTGGGAAGCCATTACCCAGGCCGCCGGTGAGCGCAAAGCCCCCTTCCTGATCCATCAGGAAAGCAACGTGATCATCCGTGCCGTACGTGACTACCTCCGCCAGGATATCGGCGAAGTCCTGATCGACGCCGAAAGCGTTTATGAAGACGTGCTCAGCTTTGTGCGCGCCGTCATGCCCAGCTTCGAAAACAAGATCAAGCTGTACAAAGACGAAATCCCCCTGTTCAGTCGCTACCAGATCGAAGGCCAGATCGAAACCGCCTTCCAGCGCGAAGTAAAGCTGCCTTCCGGTGGCTCGATCGTGATCGACCCGACTGAAGCCCTGGTGTCTATCGATATCAACTCCTCCCGTGCCACCAAGGGCCACGACATCGAGGAAACGGCTCTACAGACCAACCTGGAAGCGGCTGAAGAAATTGCCCGCCAGCTGCGCCTGCGTGATATGGGTGGCCTGATCGTTATCGACTTCATCGACATGACCCCCGCCAAGCACCAACGGGAAGTCGAACAGAAAATGCGCGAAGCCCTGGAAATCGACCGGGCCCGCGTACAGGTTGGCAAAATCTCCCGCTTCGGCCTGCTGGAAATGTCCCGTCAGCGCCTGCGCCCATCGCTGGGAGAAACCCGTAGCGAAGTGTGCCCCCGCTGTGAAGGCCAGGGCACCATCCGCGGCATCGAATCCCTGGCCCTGAGCATCATGCGCCTGATCTACGAAGAGTCCTCGAAGGAAAAGACTGCCGAAGTCCGCGCCATGGTGCCGGTCTCTGTGGCCACCTTCCTGCTCAACGAGAAGCGCAAGCAGCTGGCCGACATCGAAGCCCGCCAGGGTGTAAGCATCGTCGTAGCGCCGGTTCCCAACATGGAAACCCCGCACTTCGAGATCATTCGCCTGCGCCAGGATGAAGCCACCCCGGAACACGTTTCCAGCCACCAGGTTGCCCAGCAGTACAACGAACGTGAAGAAGAGTCCGTTGTCGAACTGCCCGGCGCCGAAAAGCCGGTACGCGAACAGGCGGCAGTAAAAGCCATTCGCCCGGCAGCGCCCGCCCCCACCCCGGCTTCCGCTCCGGCTGCCGTGGCAGCCACCGAGCAGGAAGAAGGCGTGTGGCGCAAGCTTGGTAAGAAGATTGCCTGCTTCTTCCGTGGCGAGCAGCCGGAAACCAGCAGCAACACCAGCGCCAAGCAGCCAGCCAGCCGCGATCGCAGCGAAGATCGCCGCCCGCAGGCCCGCCAGGATCGGCGCAAGACCCGCGTAGCCCGTGACGACCAGCGCACCGCCGGCTCTAACAGCCGCAACGGCAGCAGCGAACGTCGCCAGGGCGGACAACAGAGCCGTGGCGACGACAACCGCGGCCGTGGCCGCAACACCCGGAACGACGACCAGGCACGCACGCCCAGCAACCGCCAGAGCCAGCAGGACAAGCCTGCCGACAGCACCGGCGGAGACAACCGTGGCAGCGACAGCCGTCGTGATAACCGGAAAGACGCCCAGGGTCGAGGCCAGGGCCGTAACCGCCCGCAGCGCGACCAGAAGGATCAGAAAGACCAGATCGATCAGAAGGACACACTCGAGCAGCCGGATACCCAGAAGGCTCAGGGCGCAGACAGGCCGGCAGCAGACGATAAGCGCCGCAAGCCACGCCGCCAGCGCAACCGGGACGGCTCTCCTGTAGACGCTCCGGTGTCGACGCCCGCCGAGCGTAAAGCCGAGCGCAGCGAGAAACACCAGAAAGACACCCAGCCGGAGAAAGGCGTAGAGCCGGAAACCGCTGAAGCAAAAAACCAGGCACCTCAGCAGCCTGCTGAGCCGGTAACGAAGGCTGAAAAGCCGGAGCAAGCCGCCGAAACTCCGGCAAAGCCGGAAGTGGCCGTGGCCGTGGCCGCAGCAGCTACTGCAACAGCTGCCGCAACGGCGGAAACCGAGCCAAAAGCTGAAGAGAAAGCAGAGGCAGAACCCGCCGCAGAAGCGGCAGAGCCGGCCAAGGCCGAGCCTGAAGCAGCCGGCGAAAAGGCCGAAACCAGCGAAGACAAGCCGGCAGCCCGCAAAGGCCGCCCCGCCAGTCGTCAACGCAAGCCAAGAGCTGAGGAAAAGGCTGAAAAGCCGGAAGCCGGCGACAGCAAAGCTGCCGACGCGAACGCAGATCAGCCGGAACAGGCTCCGAAACAGGCCGAAGCAAAACCGGCCGAGCCCACTGAAGCTCCGGCACAGAAGGCCGAAGTAAAGACTGAAGAGAAGGTTGAAGCGAAACCAGAAGCCAAGCCGGAAGCTAAAGCTGAATCTGAATCTGAAGTTAAAGCAGACGTTAAGGCGGAAGCAGAAGCTAAAACAGAAAAGCCTGCCGAGCCTGCTCCTGAAGCCGTAGCTGAAAGC
>CAYUNQ010000062.1:8755-11736 GCA_964446185.1 uncultured Marinobacter sp.
GGAAGCAAAGGCCGAGAAGGCGGAAGAGCCAGCTCCCGAAGCCCAGGCCAAGCCGGAAGACGTACCGGTAACTCCGGGCCGGGCCTACAATGACCCAAGAGAGGTCCGCAAGCGTCAGCGAGCGGCCGAAGAAGCCAAAAAGGCCGAAGCTGAAAAGCAGGCCGGGAGTAATTGATTATGCTGACCAATTCGGACATCGAAGCGCTGGAAGACATCCTCTTCGCCGACCCCTGGGGTGATGACGCCCTGGACTTTTTCGGACTGCACGGGGTGGTATGTGCCAGCGTAGTTGGCCCGGTTAGCCTGGAGGTGGAAGACATCTTCCGCCTCGCCACCGGCGTAGACGCCCTGCCCGATGCCGGAGTGCCCGAAATCTTCGCTCACTGCGTGAACGAGCTTGCCAGGGAAATGGCCCACCTGCTGGATATGGGCCAGTCTCTGGAACTTCCGGAACCGGAAGACGGCGACCCGATGAACGCACTGGAAAACTGGTGCGCCGGGTTCGTTGACACCTTCCTGGAACACGAGGAAAGCTGGCTGGATGCGGCAGGAGAAGAAGAGGTAGCAGACCTGATGGTGCCTATGCTCACCCTGTCTGACCTGTTTGATGACGAAGACTTCCAGAACGTCCGCAACGACGAGAAACTGGCCAGCCGGATGGCGGAAGCCATCCCGGATTCACTGACCGATCTGTACCTGCTGTTCCACGCGCCGGATTAAGCCTCCGCGCTTACCGGCTGCCGGAAATGATGCCAGACGGGCTCCAGCCCCTCTGGCATTTTTGTTATCTTGCCCAGCTCACACCAGGGCGCACCGGGAAAGTGGAAATCGCTGCCCTGCGATGCCAGCAACTGCTCCCGCCGCGCCAGCTCGGCAATAAAGCCCAGATCACCACTGGACTGGCCTGATACCGACACTTCAATACCACGCCCCCCAGCCCGGCGAAAATCCGCTGTCAGCTCCCGCAGCTTGGTGGCCGTAAGCTTATATTTGCGAGGGTGGGCCAGCACAGAAATGCCTCCCGCCTGCTCAATCCAGCCCACCACCTCATCCAGCTCCGGCCAGCAGGCTTTAACATCACCCGGCTTGCCAGCCCCCAGATAACGCTTGAAAGCGGCATCCATCCGGGACACTACACCCTCATCAATCAGCACCCGGGCGAAATGGGGCCGGCCCGGCACCTCCCCACCGGCGTGGGCCGTTGCTTTATCCAGCAGACCCTCCACCTTCAGCCTGGACAGCTTGTCGGCAATCAGGCGGGCACGTTGCCAGCGGTTTTCATGCTGGCGTGCCAGTGCCGCCAGAAACGCCGCATCCGTATGGTCAAAGTCCAGCCCGACAATATGAATGGTCTGGCTGCGCCACACACAAGACAGCTCGGTACCATTCACCAACGTCAGCCCTTGCTCCGCCGCCGCCTGCCGGGCCGGCTCCAGACCATTGATGGTGTCATGATCAGTCAGCGCCAGGTGGGTTACCCCCTTCTCAGCAGCTCGCCGCATAAGGTCCTGTGGCGTCAGGGCGCCGTCAGAAGCCGTACTGTGGCAGTGCAGGTCGATGCATGGATTCGGGTCTTGAGGTATAGTCACGGGCATTCCTGTAAGAAAACGTGGCCACAGTGTATCAGCCTTGGCCTGCGGGTCGTTAACCCGCCAACCGGAGCATTCATGTACTACGCCATAATCAGTGAAGACATCGCGAATAGCCTGCCACTGCGCAAACAGGCCCGGCCTGCTCACCTTGCCCGCCTGGAAGCCCTGAAAAACCAGGGCCGCCTGCTGGTCGCCGGCCCGCATCCGGCCATAGACTCGCCGGACCCGGGCGATTCCGGTTTTACCGGCAGCCTGGTGATTGCCGAGTTCGAATCCCTCGAACAGGCGCAGGCATGGGCCGATGCCGACCCCTATATCGAAGCCGGCGTATACAAAGAAGTGAAAGTAAAACCCTTCAAGGTTGCACTGCCTTGAGCCGCATGAGCGGATTGTAACCCGCCCCCACTTTTGAACAGCTGCCATCCTGTGACAAAATTGGCGCTTTGATTTACAACCAATCTAATGCAATAACCGTAAAATTCAGGGAAGCCCGCCCGTGACACCGTTTCGCTTATTTCTCAGCTTACTGCTTATCATCAGTTCGGTTGCCGTAGCCCAGGCCCGCACCGTATGGGTAGATGACAAAGTTTACCTGCCGGTACGTACCGGAGCCGGCTCGCAGTTCCGGATAATCGAGAACGCAGTCAGCGGTACTCGCATGGAAGTGCTGGAAACCGGAGACGGCTACAGCCGCGTACGCACCGCCAAGGGCAACGAAGGCTGGGTTGCCAGCCAGTACCTGAGCAACCAGCCGATCGCGGCAGACCGGCTGCAGCAGGCCACCCGTGAACTGGAAACCGCCCGGGCAGAACTGACCCAGGTCCGGGAACAGCTGAATGCCGTCACCTCAGAACGTGACGAACTGGAAAGTGCCGAGAGCAACTTGTCCAGCCGCTCCCAGCAGCTGCAGACCGAACTGGAGCGCATCAAGAATATTGCGGCCGACTCCATCAACCTGGAGCGTCGCAACCGGGAACTGCTGGAAGATAACCAGCGACTCCGTAACGACCTGGAAGTACTGACCGCAGAAAACGAGCGCCTGGAAGCCGGTAAAGAATCCGACTTCATGCTGCTGGGCGCCGGCCAGGTGTATGGCGGTGTGCTGCTGGCACTGCTGGTACCCATGCTCAAGCCCACCCGCAAGACCGACAACTGGGCCTGATCACCGGCCCTTCAAGTTCCAGTCCTGCAAACAAGAACGGCGGCCAATGGCCGCCGTTCTTGGTTCTGCTTCCTGCCCCTGACTTACACCAGCGGCTTCTCGGAAACAATGATGCCGTTATTGTCGGCATAGACATACTGCCCCGGGTGGAACGTCACCCCGTGGAAGGTCACCGGAATATTCAGGTCACCAATGCCACGTTTCTCGGTTTTGCGGGGAATGGTACC
>CAYUNQ010000063.1:0-11692 GCA_964446185.1 uncultured Marinobacter sp.
TCCAGGTTCCGGTTTGATACGCCGATGCGATCAACTTCCCACATTCGCGAAGCCTCCGAACTGAGCATCGCGCTGGACGATATGGCCCACACCATTCGAAGCTTCCAGAGTATCTCGACCGTGCTGAACCGGGGCCAGGACCTCAACCAGCTGTTAAACGACATTCTCGAACAGCTTGTGAGCATCGTCGGGCAGGAACGGGGTGCGGTGTATCTGTTCAACAGTCGCGAGCAAAAACTGGAACTGTCCGTTAACCGGGGACTGGAGCTGCCGCAGGCCGTGCACCCGGTCGCCCCGGACGCCAGCGACTACGACGTTATTCAGGAACTTCGCCGATACATCACCGGCCACCCGGTTTTTTCAGTACTCCGGAACCGGCGCAGAAAGCTGATTGGCGTGTTGGTTATCGAAATCGAACACGGCAACCAGACAGACCTGAGCGAAGATCTGATTACCTTTGTCGACGAAATTGCCGGCTCTGCCGCCGTTGCCATCGAAACCCGGGAACTGATCGAAAGCCAGCAGGCCCTGCTGGACGGCATTATCCGGCTGGTAGCAAACGCCATTGATGCCAAGTCACCCTACACCGGCGGCCATTGTGAGCGGGTTCCCAAACTGGCGCAGATGCTGGTTGAACAGGCGGAGCAGAGTTCCGAAGGCGCTTTCGCCAGCTTCGGCATGACAGAAGACGAGCGCTACGAATTCCACCTGGCCGCCTGGCTGCACGATTGCGGCAAGATCACCAGCCCGGAATACGTAGTCGACAAAGCAGTGAAACTGGAGACCATCTACAACCGCATCCATGAAATCCGCACCCGGTTTGAAGTGCTGCACCGGGATGCCGAAATCACCTGCCTGAAGGCCATCCTGGCCGGCGAGGATCCGGAACTGGCGAAGCAGGACAAAGCCGCTGCCCAGACCCGCCTGCAGGAGGACTTCCGCTTCCTGGCCGCCGTTAACCAGGGCAGCGAGAGCATGGAGGATGCTGACATCGAACGCATCCACGCCATTGCCGGGCAAACCTGGACCCGTCACTTCAGTGACCGGCTGGGGCTGTCAGAGGAAGAACAACAGGCCCTGAAAGGCCATCCTGAGCCCCCGCTGCCTGCCACCGAAACCCTGCTGGCCGACAAACCGGGCCACCTGAGAGCCTGGGGCGAGCATGTACCACCGGTACGCAAAGATGACCCAGAGAACCGCTGGGGCTTCGATATGTCGTTGCCGGAATACGCCTATAACCAGGGCGAGCTGCATAACCTGACGGTGCGTTACGGCACCCTGACCGAAGAAGAACGCTTCAAGATCAACGAGCACATTGTGCAAACCATCTGCATGCTCGATGCCCTGCCCCTGCCCGACCGCCTGGCCAACGTACCGCGGCTGGCCGGCACCCACCACGAACGGACCGACGGCAACGGCTACCCCTGCCGCCTGACCGGCGATGACATGGGCATTCCGGAAAAGATCATGGCCATTGCCGATGTGTTCGAAGCCCTGACCGCCTCGGATCGTCCCTACAAGCGGGGTAAAACCCTGTCGGAATCCCTGACCATTATGGCCGGCATGGTTGAAAACGGGCACCTGGATAGCGAGGTTTTTCAGCTGTTCCTGAGCTCTGGCGTATGGCGTACCTATGCCAAACAGCACCTGCATGCCGACCAGGTCGACACCGTGGATGAAAGCCTGTTCATGAAGCCTTGACCAAAAACCCGTATATTCTACGGACTGATTTATTAGCGAAGGAACTCTGAATGCTGTTTGCAATTATCTTTGGTGGCCTGATCGGTTATGCCTTTGGCCGTTTCCCGGGATTCCTGGTGGGGGCTGCCATCGGTGCCTTCCTGTTCCAGCGCATGAAAAAGCGCCTGATCGGCAAGCTTCAGAACCTTCAGTCCGGCTTTATCGAATCTATGTTCGCGGTGATGGGCGCCCTGTGCAAGGCAGATGGCGTGGTCACCCGGGATGAAATCCGCATGGCCGAGACCATGTTCGCCCGGTTCCGTCTCAACGAAGCCCAGAGAGCCGTGGCAAGGGAAGCCTTTAACCGGGGCAAGTCGGCGGATTTCGACCTGGACGCGGAACTGGATCACTTCCTGCGCAGCACCGGCCGGCAACCGGCATTCCTGCAGATGTTTCTCCAGGTTCAGGTCTCTGCCGTGGCGGCCGACGGCGTGGTTCACCCCGCCGAGCACGAAATGCTGGTGCGCATTGCCCGCAAGCTTGGGTTACCGGAAAGCCAGGTAGACCAGCTCGAAGCCATGCTGCGGGGCGCCCATGCCGGCCAGGCCGGTAGTGCATCCAACTACTCGACCAGCCAGCAACTGGATGATGCCTACAAGGTACTGGGCGTATCGCCGTCGGTATCGGACGATGACCTCAAGCGGGCCTACCGCAAGCTGATGAGCGAAAACCATCCGGACAAGCTGGCCGGCCGGGGCATGCCGGAAAGCATGCGGGAAATGGCCGAAGAGCGTACCCGGGAGATCAGCCACGCCTATGATGTGGTCAAGGCGGCCCGAAGCCGGAACGGCTAATACCCGAAATGACATATCGTCACATTTGAAGGTGCGGTATGGTTCACGGCAAACAATATGCCCGGAGTGAACCATGCCCCACACGCCTTATACCCCTTTCCACTGTTTTCGCAATGATGCGATCGGCGAGTCCGACGCCACCGACCTGGCGGCCCGAATTCGCAGCGGCGAGGTTTCAGCGGCCGAAGTTGTAAGTGCGGCCGTACAGCGGGCAAAACAGGCTCAGCCGGTTCTGAATGGTGTGGTGGCAGAGGACTACGAGCAGGCCCTGAAACAGGCCGCCAGCCTGCCAGATCCTGACGCACCGTTTGCCGGCGTACCCACGTTTATCAAAGACAATACCGATGTCGCCGGCCTGCCCACCGGCCATGGCTCTGCCGCAGTGCCCACCAACATTGCCAGCACCACCAGCCCCTTTGCCCGGCAAATGCTGGCCCAGGGTTACCTGAATCTGGGCAAAAGCACCCTGCCGGAGTTCGGTTTCAATGCCACGACCGAGCCCGCCCATACCGGCCCCACCCGAAACCCCTGGAACCCCCTGTATTCCTCCGGGGCCTCTTCCGGTGGCGCTGCCGCACTGGTAGCCGCCGGCGTGGTGCCGGTGGCCCATGCCAACGATGGCGGCGGTTCCATTCGAATCCCTGCAGCCTGTTGTGGCCTGGTCGGTTTGAAACCCACCCGGGGCCGGGTGGTGGATAACAACGCCGCCAAAGACCTGCCGGTCAACATCGTCAGTGATGGCGTGGTTACCCGCACGGTGCGAGACACCGCAGGGTTTATAGCCTGTGCAGAGCAATACTTCCGTAACCGAAAACTGCAGGAGATCGGCCATGTGCACGGGCCATCCGGACGGCAACTGCGCATTGGCCTGGTGCTGGATTCCGTCAACGGCCACGCAACAGACCCGGTCACCCGGAACACAGTAGAGAGTACCGCTCGCCTGATGGAAAAGCTGGGGCATGCGGTCGAGCCCATGGCGGTGCCAATCAATAAATCCTTTCCACAGGACTTTGCCTTGTACTGGGCCATGCTAGCCTTCGGCGTAAAAGCCCGGGGGCACAAACTGATGCACCCGGATTTCGACAAGCGCAAAACCGACGGGCTCACCAATGGCCTGGATGCCATGTTCCGGAAGAATTTCTGGCGCCTGCCTGCGGCTATCTGGCGCCTGAAGCGGTCATGGAACGACTACGCCCGGCACATGACCCACTACGACGCGGTACTGACACCGGTGCTGGGCCAGACCACACCGCCGCTGGGTCATCTGAGCCCGACAGTGCCGTTTGACCTGCTGTTCGAACGGCTGAACCAGTATGTGAATTTCACGCCACTGGCCAACGCCACCGGCGCACCGGCCATTTCCCTGCCCGTGGCGCTGACCGAACACAACCTGCCGGTGGCGGTGCAGTTCATGGCCCGCCACGGGGATGAACGCACCCTGCTCGAAATTGCCTATGCACTGGAGGCGGAACAGTCCTGGCCCAGCATCACCCGGCTTACCGCCAACGATTACGACGACGCGGTCGCCGAGATGCCCTGACACTTGTCCGGGTCGGAAGCCACCCGGTTCCGGCCCAGGTTTTTGGCCTGGTACAAGGCACCATCCGCGCAGGAGAAGATCTCCTTGGTGGCATCTGCCCGGGCGGGAGTGGCACTGCATACGCCAATACTTACGGTCACCCGCAAAACTTCACCAGACACCCGGAACCCGGTGGTCTCGATTTCCTGCCGGATGCGCTCGGCAACCCTCAGAGCCCCGCCTTCCGGGGTATCCGGCAACAGCACCACAAACTCCTCACCGCCATAGCGAGCCGCCATATCCTGAGGCCGGGTAATGTGGCGACCAATGCATTCAGCAACCATGCGCAGGCAGTCATCCCCCACCAGGTGGCCGTATGTGTCGTTGAAGGATTTGAAGTGGTCAATATCCACCACCAGCAAAGACAGAGGCTGCTGGAAGCGATAGGCCCGAACCACATCCTGCTGGAACACTTCATCGAAGTGACCACGGTTTTTCAAGCCGGTGAGCTGGTCCGTGGCGTTCAGTTCCAACAGCTTCAGGTTCACTGCTTCGAGGTCACGGGTTCGCTCCTGCACCCGCTGCTCCAGCATGGAGTTGGCTTCACGCTGGATTCGCAAAGATTCGTCCTGGGCGACCCGGGCCTTGCGCTCCTCTGCCAGCAGTCTTTGCTGGGCGGCGAAGGCCCGTTTCTTCTCCCGGTTAATGCGATCTGCCAGGGCGATAGACAGCAGGATCACACCCAACGCCGAGCCTACCTGGGTGGCGTTTTCGGTGATCAGGTTGCGCGGCAGCACGGTGAATTTACTGAGCGCCAGAACAATGCCGCCGAACAGCATGAACACCCAGGCCACGGTGTAATAACGCGCCGCCGGATCGCGCTTTATCCAGCGCACCACACTGAGCATCAGCATGGTGGAGCAGCCCACAAAGGCCGCCAGAATGGTAGGCAGTATCATCGTCTCGTAAGGCACAATCAGCCCGGCCAGCGCCAGCAGCCCGGCCGTCATCACCATGGCCATGGTCCAGCGATTCAGCAACGGGTGGTTTTGCCGGGTCACGCTGATAAAGCGAATGCTGAACACGCCACCAAAAAGGACCACCAGGTTGAGGAACACGATAATGGCCTGGTCATTCCACCAGGTTGCCTCCGGCCACAGGTACTGGAACGCCACCCCGTGCAGGCTGGCAAGGAACAGCGGCATGCTGGTTATGTAGCCCACGTAGTAGAGGAAACTGCGCTCCCCCACCGCCATATACACAAACAGGTTGTACAGGATCATTACCAGCACTATGCCGTAATAGATGCCCTCGAACATGCTGCGAGCCTGTTCCGCCGTGTAGAAAGCATCCTGGTGCCACAGTGTCAGTGGCACCTGCATGGAGCTGGTGGTATCAACCCTCAGGTACAGCGTCTCGGTGGCATCGGGGGCGAGATCAACCGGCACCACAAAGTTACGATGGTGGATCGGGCGATCGTAGAACGGCAGTTTGTCGCCCAGTACCATGGGCTCCGACGCGTTCGGGGCCGAGGCGCGGTAGAGTTCGATGCGGTCCAGAACGGGATAACTTATTTCCAGGAAGGTCACTGCTTCGGTGGCCAGGCTATTGCGGATACTGACCCGAAACCAGTAAACATCGCTGCCATACCCCAGGCTCACACTATCGCTGCCGTTCTGTTGCCACTCCGTTTCAGGCAACGCCTGCACATCCGGCAGCGACATGCGGGTATCCTCAACCCGGTAATCCACAAAGCGCGACAGCTCCAGGCGCTTGGAATGTTTTTCCCAGATGGCCGGCTCTGCCTGCAGGAAGGTGGGCATGACCAGGCCAATCAGGAAGGCAAGTACAAGGTAACGTCTTGGCACAATGAGCCTCGGCAGCGATCTTCTTATTTAGTTATATGCTTATCCGCGAGTATGCACTAATGAGACCCTGCTTTCCGCCGCTCCCAACCAATCGAAGCAAATCGACAAATAAAGCTACACAACTGCCTCATAACGCTACCTTTAAGTCCTTACACCCTCGCTGCCACTACAGGATTAGTCTAGACTGATGTCAAAACCAATCAACGCCTCAGGTGCCCTAACGGGTACTCATCGCAGGCAATCATCAGCGGGGGAGATCATGGAGCAATCCAGGGATCAAAATGAAACACCAAGCGCCAAACAGGAATGGCTGTCCTTCCTGTTTGTAACAGCAATTCTGGTACCACTGTTAAGTGTTGCCGTTGTGGGCGGCTACGGGTTTGTCGTCTGGATGCTGCAGCTCTTTGTCTTCGGGCCTCCAGGTACTGGCGGCTGAGCACCCTAAACATTTTATAGTGAGTAAGAAAAATGAAAATGATTGCAACACTATGGAATACGCTGAAAAAGCCTCCAGTCCATATCAGCCTTGGCGTCATCATTATTGCCAGCTTCGTGGCCGGCGTGATTTTCTGGGGTGGTTTCAACACGGCCATGGAATACACCAATACTGAAAAGTTCTGTATTGGCTGCCACGAGATGGAGAACAACGTCTATCAGGAGCTGCAAACCACCGTGCACTGGGAAAACCGGTCCGGTGTGCGGGCGACCTGCTCTGACTGCCACGTCCCCCACGACTGGACAAACAAAATGGCCCGCAAGATGCAGGCCAGCAAAGAGGTATGGGGCAAGATTTTCGGGACCATCAACACCCGGGAGAAATTCGAAGCCAAGCGCCTGGAGCTCGCCCAGCGCGAATGGGACCGCTTCAAAGCTAACGGGTCGCTCGAATGTCGTAACTGCCACGACTACGGCAGCATGGACTGGGCCAAAATGTCTGACGAAGCACGCCGCATGATGATGCCGGCAGCTGAACGCAATCAAAGCTGCATGGACTGCCACAAAGGCATTGCCCACCACCTCCCCGCCCAGATGGGCTCTGAGGATCCGATGCTGGCAGCCCTGGCACAAGAAGCAGGATCCACCCGACTGGCAACTGGAAACGCCTATTTCACCGCCAAACCGGTTCAGCTGTTTACCGATCCCGGCCTGACCTCGCCCGCCGGTAAGCTTGAGATGGCCACAGAGGTTGTTGTTGCAGGTATGCAAGGCAACAGCGTGCAGCTCGAGATCCCTGCATGGCGCAAGGAAAAGGGCTTCGGCCGGGTGCTGTACGAAGATTTCGGACAGAACATTATCAGCGCCGTACTTGAGAAAGACGTTGCCCAGCAGGACAGCGCCTTCGACTATCGCGAAAAGAAAGTTGACGACCTGACCGGTCTGCCCTGGGCGGAAGTTTCCGTGAAACTCTGGGCGGAATCCGGCGCTTACATCACCAGCCCCGATGCAATGTGGCGCTCCGCTGAGCAAACCTACCGGGATGCCTGCAGTGTTTGCCATGCCGAGCCTGATCCCGAGCACTTCGGTGCCAACACATGGCCGGCCATGTTCGCTGGCATGGTCGGATTCACCAACATGGGTCAAGGTACACAGGATCTGGTGCTCAAGTATCTGCAGAAGCACTCGTCTGATTACTTTGAAGGTTCGCACTGACAGGTCTAGGAGCTGACATGAATATTAGTCGCAGAGGATTTCTTAAAGGTATGGCTGCAGGCTCTGCTGCCATGCTGATCGGACCTGGCTTGCTGGCCAGAGAATCAATGGCTGCCATTACCGAGCAAGGCACATGGAAAACCACCGGTTCACACTGGGGAGCCATCAACGCCCTGGTGAAAGGCGGAACCGTTGCCGAGGTCAAAGCATTCGGGGCCGACAACTACCCCACTGAAATGATCAAGGGTATCAAAGGGCTGATCTACAACCCTTCCCGTATCCGTTACCCGATGGTTCGGCTCGAGTGGCTAAAAAACCGCCACAACGGCGACCGTACCACCCGGGGTGACAACCGCTTTGTACGGGTCACCTGGGACGAAGCCCTGGACCTGTTCTACAACGAACTGGAGCGGGTTCAAACCGAACATGGCCCGTCCGGACTGTACGCCGGTGCCACTGGCTGGCGCCAGACAGGCCAGATGCACAGCTGTGGTAACCACATGCAGCGGGCCATTGCCATGCATGGCAATTCGGTTTCCAAGGTGGGCGACTATTCAACCGGCGCCGGGCAGTTCATCCTGCCCTACATTCTGGGGTCTACTGAGGTATACAGTCAGGGCACCTCCTGGCCGTTAATCCTTGAGCACAGCAAAACGGTCATCCTTTGGGGTAACGACCTGCACAAAAACCTGCAGGTTGGCTGGAACTGTGAAACCCACGAAGCTTACGAATACCTGGAGCAATTGAAGGGCAAAGTGGCTGACGGCAGCATCCGCGTCATCAGCATTGACCCGGTGCGGAGCAAGACCCAGAAATACCTGGGCTGTGAGCAGCTGTACATCAATCCGATGACAGACGTGGCCTTCATGCTGGCCATTGCCCACACCCTGTATAACGAAGAACTGTACGATGCCGAGTTCATTGAAACCTACGCGCTCGGCTTCGAAGACTTTATCCCCTACGTACAGGGCGAAGCCGACGACGGCATTGAGAAAACGCCAGAGTGGGCGGCAGAAATCTGTGGCATACCGGCAGACACCATCCGGGAGTTCAGCCGGTTGCTGGCAGCCGACCGCACCCAGTTGTTGTTTGGCTGGGCCATCCAGCGCCAGCAGCACGGCGAGCAGCCGTATTGGATGGGGGCCGTTATTGCCACCATGCTCGGCCAGATCGGCCTGCCTGGTGGCGGCATCAGCTATGGTCACCACTACAGCTCCATCGGTGTACCCTCATCCGGAGCCAGCACACCAGGGGCTTTCCCCCGTAACGTAGACGCTGGCAAGTCTCCCGAGCACACCAACAACGACTTCAAAGGCGCCAGCAACACTATTCCTGTCGCCCGCTGGATTGACTGCATCCTCAACCCCGGTGAAACCATCGATTTCAACGGCAGCAAGGTCGTGTTCCCGGACATCCGTATGTGTGTCTTCAGTGGCTGTAACCCCTGGCATCACCACCAGGACCACAACCGCATGAAGAAGGCCTTCCACCGCTTGGAAACCGTGGTCACCATCGATTACAGCTGGAACGCCACCTGCCGGTTCTCTGACCTGGTGCTGCCAGCCTGCACCCAGTTCGAGCGCAACGACATCGACATCTACGGCAGTTACTCCAACCGCGGCTTGCTGGCCATGCAGAAGCTGGTCGACCCGCAGTTCCACTCCCGTACCGATTTCGACATTTTCACCGAGCTGTGCCGACGCTTTGGTCGTGCTGACGAATACCGTCAGGGTATGGGCGAGATGGCCTGGGTGAAGAAGCTCTACGACGAGTGCGCACAAGCCAACAAACCGTTCCTGGAAGCCACAGCCGGAGGCGACAGGCCTGCCGCCATGCCGGAATTTGAAGAGTTCTGGCAAGACGGCTATTTCGAGTTCGGCAAAGGTGAGAACTGGGTACGGCACGCAAGCTTCCGGGAAGATCCGGAAGTGAACGCAGTGGGTACGCCCTCAGGGTTTATCGAGATTTCCAGCCGGACCATCGCCCGCTTCGGATATGAAGACTGCCCGGGGCACCCGGTCTGGATGGAAAAGGCCGAGCGTTCCCATGGCGGCCCGAATTCTGACCGCTATCCGCTCTGGCTGCAGTCGGTACACCCGGACAAGCGCCTGCACTCGCAGATGTGTGAGTCTGAAGAACTGCGGGCCACCTACACCGTGCAGGGCCGGGAACCCGTGTTCCTCAACCCGGACGATGCAAAAGCCCGCAACATCAACGACGGCGACCTGGTCAGGGTATACAACGACCGGGGCCAGCTGCTGGCTGGTGCGGTGGTGTCGGACGATTTTCCGCCCGGCGTGATCAGGATTCAGGAAGGTGCCTGGTATGGCCCGGTCGGGCCGGAAATTGGTGCACTGGACACCTACGGCGACCCCAACACCCTGACTATGGATGTGGGCACATCCAGGCTGGCCCAGGCCACCAGCGCCAACACCTGTGTGGTGGAAATTGAACGCTTTACCGGCGAAGTGCCCCCGGTGAATTCCTTTGGCGGGCCAACAGTGGTGGAAGTATGAACACTTCCTTGCCCACAACACCGGCAGGCAACGGCAACCGTGCCAACACCGGCGTTGAAGGCATCGCTGAGGAGTCGTGGTCGTCTTTATGGGAATCTGAAAGTGTGGTTTGCCGATGGCTGGCCACACTGTTCAGCGCTGAGCTGAGCAGCGACATGCTGTCCCGCTACAGCAAGGGCGAAGCCGCTCCCCTACTGCAACTGCTGCGCCATGAATACGATCTGGAGCCAGAGGTCAAACGGCTGGAGAATGCCCTGGGAGGCCTCACGGTACTGTCGTCGGCACAACTGGAGCTGGCGGCGGACTTTGCCGAGCTGTTCCTGGTGGATGCCCGCACCAGTGCGCCTCCCTATGCCTCATTCTGGAACGATGGAGAAAGGCTGTTCCAGAGTGAGACCGCCCAGCGCATGGCCAAGCGGCTTGCGCAGTCCGGTTTTTCGGTGACCAGGGAATTCAACGAGCCGGCAGACCACCTTGCCATCCAGCTGGAATATCTCGCGTTCCGCTGCGAAAGGCTGGCAGGCCTGGGCAAAGGCGCCAGGTCAGAGGAGTTTGAGTACACCCGGGAGTACCTGAAGAACGAGCTGTGTAACTGGCTTCCCGCCTTTGCATCGCGCTGTAACCAGGGCAAACTCGCCAGTGACTTCTATCCCGCCATTGCAGCCCTGACGGCAGGCTACTGCCGCCAGCTGGCAGACAATTCTGACCGGCTGGGTTCCTGATACGCCCTACCAGCGTTCAGGAAAACAGCTGCAGCACGTCCTGAAAGCTCTGCTCCGGCGGCGCTTTCAGGGCTAGCTCCTCTCCGGTGACCGGATGCGTTAGCGACAATTCTGTCGCTGCCAGCATCAGCCTCCCCTGCCCGAAGCGTTCGGCAAAATACCGGTTATGCCGCCCACGACCATGGTTGGCATCACCAATAATGGGGTGATTGATGTGCTTCATATGGCGGCGTAACTGATGCTTTCGGCCGGTTTTCGGGAACAGCTCCACCAGGCTGTAGCGGCTGGTGGGATAGCGTTCGATTGCTACCGGGATTTCGGTGGTCGCCAGCCGGCGGTAACGGGTTAGCGCCTCCCGCACCGGTTGCTCCTGGCCTCTCAGGCGCCGGTCTTCCGGCTCATCCTTCAGGGGGTGATCAATGGTGCCGGATTCCGGCGTCCAGCCCCGCACTACCGCCAGGTAGGTCTTGTTCACCTCGCCGGCCATCATGGCCTGGCCGACCGTTCTGGCGGTGTCCGGGTCACGGGCAAACAGCAGAACGCCGGAGGTGGGCCGGTCCAGCCGATGCACCGGATAGACATGCTCACCGCCGTTCAGGGCCCGGGCGTATTGCAGGGCAAACTCGGTTTCATGCTTGTCGATGGGGCTGCGGTGCACCAGCAACCCGGCGGGTTTGTGCACCCCCAGCAACCACGGGTCCCGGTAGATTTCCGTGAGCGGGTTGTTCTGGTAGTCCATTACGGCTCCCGCCTGATCAGTGCCCGGAACCGCTCACCGGCCTTGTCGCCCAGTACCAGCATGGCCGGTGTCAGCAGCAGGGTCAGGAAGGTGGCAAAGGCCAGGCCGCCGGCAATGGCACTGGACAGCTGGGTCCACCACTGG
>CAYUNQ010000064.1:0-11607 GCA_964446185.1 uncultured Marinobacter sp.
GAGCGTTTTTTGGAAAGCCCTCCTCCCAAAGACTCCTTCCCCTCAATTCGAGGCCAGTCAAAAGGTATATGTAATGGCAAATGTACGAACTCACAAGGGTACCACACCACAATTTGGCGAACGCACCTGGGTAGACGAGAGTGCGGTAGTCATCGGAGACGTTCAAATGGGCGAAGACTGCTCGGTCTGGCCCATGACCGTCATCCGCGGCGACATGCACAAAGTCCGCATCGGCGACCGCTGCAGCATCCAGGACGGCTCCGTGCTGCACATCACCCACGCCAGCGACTTCAATCCTGGCGGCTGGCCGCTGATCCTGGGTGACGACGTTACCGTTGGCCACAAGGCCCTGCTGCACGGCTGCACCATCGGCAGCCGGGTACTGGTGGGCATGGGTTGCACCGTCATGGACGGCGCGGTGGTAGAAGACGAAGTCATCATCGGCGCAGGAACGCTGGTGCCACCGGGCAAGCGGCTGGAATCCGGCTACCTGTACGTAGGCTCACCCTGCAAGCAAGCCCGGGCACTCAGCGACAAGGAAAAAACCTTCTTCAAATACACCGCGGCTAACTACGTGAAACTCAAAGACGAATACCTGAACGCCTCCGAATAAGGCCGCCCGACGCCCCTGATATAGATCAATTTCCGATCAGGGGCGCCTTGAAAATTCCCAGCCTGCACCTACTTTCACCAATAGCCTAAGTTCACGGAATCCATCCGGCGGGCGCCACCGGCATGGAGCTGTTCCGCGAGCGAAGCTGAAGACAATCTCAGATTCGACATCGTTACAGGAGGAGTTCCCATGAGCAACATCACACGCTGGAATCCGATCAGCGAGTTTGATGACCTGATGAACCGCTACAACCGCATGTTCGGGCTGGCCCGTAATGAGCGGGAAGGCAAAGACCTGTTCAGCCGCAGTGACTGGGCTCCGGCGGTGGATATCAAGGAAACCGCCGATGCCTTCACGGTGGAGGCCGAACTGCCGGGCATGAACAAGGATGATGTGAAGGTCACCGTGCACGACGGCGTGCTCACCATTCAGGGTGAACGCAAGAGTGAGGAGGAAACCAAGGACAAGAAGCTGCACCGCATCGAGCGTTTCTACGGCAGCTTCATGCGCCGGTTCACACTGCCCGACAACGTGGACGAGAACAGTGTGAAAGCCAGCTTCAAGGATGGCATGCTGACGCTGACCCTGCAGAAGGCCGAGCCGAAAGAACCCAAGGCCATCGAAGTGGAAGTGCAGTAACCGCCCGGTTCAGTCGTTACGCAGCTCGTTGATCACGGGTGCGGTCTCTGGCCGCACCCCACGCCATACGTAAAACGATTCCGCCGCCTGCTCCACCAGCATGCCCAGGCCATCAAACACCCGAGTAGCGCCGTTGTCGTGCGCCCACTGGTTGAAGGTGGTGGTCTGCAGGGAATACATCATGTCGTACACCACCGTATTGCCCGCCAGAATCGACGCCGGCACCGGCGGCAGGTCACCCTGAAGGCTGGCGCTGGTGCCGTTGATCACCAGATCAAACGCTCCGGTCGCCTGTTCGAAACCGCAGGCAGAGAGTTCGGTATCACCGGCCTCACCGGCAAACAGGCGTACCAGCGCCTCGGCCTTGGCCACGGTGCGGTTGGCGATGGTCAGGCTGGCGGGGGCTTCCGCCAGGATTGGCCCCAGCACCCCCCGTACCGCACCACCGGCACCCAATACCAGGATACGCAGGCCGTTGAGGTCCACGCCGAGGTTGCGGGTAAGATCCCGGACCAGGCCAACGCCGTCGGTGTTGTCGGCCACCAGGGCATCGTCGGCATCCAGGTACAGGGTGTTAGCCGCGCCGGCTTTTTCTGCCCGAGGTGTGCGATGTTCGGCCTGGGTCCAGGCTTGTTCCTTGAACGGTACGGTCACATTCAGGCCTTTGCCGCCTCGTTCGAAGAAGTGCCTGATGGTGCCGGTGAAATCGTCCATCGGCGCCTGGATGGCGGTGTATTCCACCGGCTCACCGGTCTGGCTGGCAAACAGGCTGTGAATACGGGGGGATTTGCTGTGGGTGATGGGGTTGCCCACCACCGCATAGAGTTCGTTAGTCATCGCTTTGCTCCAGCCAGTTCCGTCCGGTCAGGAAATAATCCGTCAGCCGTGCCTCTTCGCTGCTCGGCTCCGGCTGGCGGTTGTAGTCCCAGCGCACCAGCGGCGGCAGTGACATCAGGATCGACTCGGTGCGCCCGCCAGACTGCAACCCGAACAGGGTGCCCCGGTCGTACACCAGGTTGAATTCCACGTAGCGGCCCCGGCGGTAGAGCTGGAATTCCCGCTCCCGTTCACCCCAGGGGGTGTCCATCCGACGCCGGACAATCGGCTCGTAGGCCTCTATGTAACTGTCGCCCACGGCCTGCATAAAGGCAAAGTCCTGGACGAAATTTCCAGTGTTGTGGTCGTCAAAGAACAGGCCACCTACGCCCCGGGGCTCCTGCCGGTGCTTCAGGTAGAAGTAGTCATCACACCATTGCCTGAACTTCGGGTACACCTCGTCACCAAAGGGCCGGCAGGCATCGCGGGCCGTTTGGTGCCAGTGCACGCAATCTTCCTCGAAGCCGTAATAGGGGGTCAGGTCGTAGCCGCCGCCAAACCAGTACACCGGCTCGCCGTCCTTCGGGGTGGCAATGAAAAAGCGCACATTGGCGTGGGAGGTGGGCACATAGGGATTCTCCGGGTGAATCACCAGGGATACCCCCATCGCCTGCCAGGGGGCGCCTGCCAGGTGCGGCCGGTGAGCGGTAGCCGAGGCTGGCATGGTGTCGCCCATTACATGGGAGAAATTCACCCCGCCTTTTTCGATCACGCCGCCATCGGCCATCACCCTGCTGATACCACCGCCACCTTCCGGCCGCTCCCAGCTGTCACGGATGAACGACGCGCGGCCATCCACCGCCTCCAGCCTCTGGCAAATGCGTTCCTGGAGGCCCAGAAGGTATTCTTTTACGGCCCGGGTATCCGGCTGCTGTGACATGCTTGCTCCTAACGAAACTGTTGACCGGTAACGATATCAATAATCCGGCTGGGGTTGCGGTTGCCACCCAGGGCGCCGGGCACAATGCGATCAAGCTGGCTGCCGAAATAGCGGCGCACCTGCCAGATGTTGCGGGCCGGCGGCCGGCCAGCGGGGTTACAGGATGTAGACACCAGCGGCATGCCGGTGGCATTGCACAAAGCCTGCACCACCGGATGGTTACTGACCCGAACCGCAATAGTACTGTGCTGGCCACGCACCCAGTCCGGAACCTGTTCCAGCACATCGGGCACCAGGCAGGTGATGGGGCCGGGCCAGTATTGCTCGGCCTCCCACTGCAACACCCGGGGCAGGGGGTCCAGCAGGAAACGTACCTGCTCAACCGAAGCCGCCACCAGAATCATGCCCTTTTCCATCGGCCGCTGCTTGAGCTCCAGAATGCGCTCAACGGCACTCAGGTTCCAGGGGTCGCAACCAAGGCCCCAGACCGCTTCGGTCGGGTAGGCAATCACACCACCGGCCAGCACGGTACGCCGGGCACAGTGGAGCTGCCAAGGGTTCAGGGGAGACTTCGCCGTCATAGGGAAACCGGTCAATCCACTCAGAAATTCAGGTGATGATGCACCACTCAGCCGGCTCTCAGGTAACCTCCGGGGGCCGAATGGGCCAACCCTTCCAGTTCCAGCAACAGCAATGACTGCATCAGCTGGTCTGCTGGCAGGCCGGTCAGCAGGCTCAGTGCATCGGTAGACTGCGGATCATACCCCAAAGCCTCGAATACCGCGATTTCCCGGCTGTCCAATCCGGCCAGATCCGGCCCGTTATCCGCGGTCTCCCCAGCCTCCGGTAGCGCCTGCATGGACCACCAGGTGCCCAGCTCTTCCAGGATATCGTCGGCGGTTTCCACCAGCCGGGCACCCTGCCGGATCAACTGGTGACAGCCCCGGGCCACCGGGCTGTGTACCGAACCGGGAATGGCGAACACTTCCCGGCCCTGCTCCAGAGCGGTGCGGGCGGTAATCAGGGAACCGCTTTTCAAGCTGGCCTCAACCACCAGAACGCCCCGGCTCAGGCCGCTGATAATCCGGTTACGCTTGGGGAAATTGGCGGCCCGGGCCTGGGTACCGGGCGGGTACTCCGACACAATCAGGCCGTTGTCGATAATCCGGTGCGCCAGCTGACGGTGCTGGGCCGGATACAGCCGGTCGAGACCGCAGCCCACCACCGCAACAGTAGGATGGCCGGCATCCAGGGCACCGGCGTGGGCAGCACCATCAATACCCAGCGCCAGGCCGCTGGTCACCAGCAAGCCCCGCCGTCCCAGCTCGGCGGAAAACTTCCGGGCATGGTCCAGGCCGGCACGGGTAGCATTGCGACTGCCCACCACGCCAACCTGATCCCGCAGTAGCAGGCGGGTATCACCCAGGGCATAAAGCAGCAGGGGCGCATCGTGTATGTGGCGCAGGGCCTCAGGGAAGTGCTCATGGTGCTGGCCGATCAGCTGGATACCAGTCTGCTGGCAGTCGTTCCGGATGCGCATCAGCTCGGCGATGACCGGGTGGCTGAGGTCTTCAGCCTGCCAGGCCAGGATAGCAGCAAGGGGATCAGCAGCCAGGCCCAGTGCTTTGAGCGTGGCCGGGTTCATCGTCAGCAGGTCGGGCAGGGCATCGGTGTTGGCCAGTACCCGCTCGCGGGCGCGGGTGGCAAAGCGGGGCAGCAGGGAAAGCAGCAGCCACTGGTTGTCCAGTGACCGGTCAAGATTCTGTGCAGACATTTCTTCATCCTTGAAAACAACAATGGCCGGACACTCCGGTCCGGCCATTTTACCTCAACACACTAGCCTGATCGGGCTGTGGCTCAGGGGTTAACTACTTTGTCACCCACCGCCAGCGGGCGGGTAGCCTTGAGAATCAGGCCGTAGCTCATCTTCTCGTAGGTCTGGAACACCATCAGCAGGCCGGCACGCTCGGAAGGCAGCTCAATGGTTTCATTGGTGACAGGGTCACGCACCAGGTTGCCGCTCTTGAGAATGGCCATCACGTTGCCAGGCTTCATGCCTTCACGCTCGCCACGGTTGATCGCCACCACGTTGTACTGGCCAATCTGGTTCACACCACCGTCAACCGAGATCATCACACCTTCGATGTCTGAGTCCGGAGCACTGGG
The DNA here is from genome assembly GCA_964446185.1 of uncultured Marinobacter sp. Taxonomy (GTDB): domain Bacteria; phylum Pseudomonadota; class Gammaproteobacteria; order Pseudomonadales; family Oleiphilaceae; genus Marinobacter. Next base: position 5,175 of record CAYUNQ010000064.1, read on the forward strand.
CACAAAGTTGGTAGTCAGACGACGATCTTCGTTCACCAGCAGGCGGTCGCCAATGCGCACCTCCTCGCTGGACTTGGTCAGATTCACAGTCAGAACATCGCTGTTCTCGGCCGCCACGGTACCGCGGGCAATGCTGCGGGCTTCCAGTCCGAGGAACTCACCGGTTTGCGGGTCACGGAATTCCTGGCTGCGACGGAACACACCGACACGGTCAGCAGGCTTCTGGCCCCGGGCATAGATCTTGTCGCCGGCACCGGTGATGATGCGGCTGTCTTCACCTTCCAGTACATAGGGCGCGCCGTTCAGCTCTTCCGGCGACACAATGCGGGTGTCGGTCAGGAAGCTGGCAATGGCGTCCAGCGGGATGGCAGGAATAGGCGTATCGATGGCTTCAGAGCGTATCTGAGGCGACAGTTTCACCACATCGCTGGTAGCCACCTTGGTGATGCGTGGCTTGCCGTCGATATAGACCAGCGCCAGGCGGTCGCCCGGATAGATCAGATGAGGGTTGGCAACCTGCGGGTTCACGTGCCAGATCTCCGGCCAGTACCACGGGTTGTTCAGGAATCGCCCTGAAATGTCCCAAAGGGTATCCCCCTTTACGACAGTGTAACGGTCAGGATGATCAGCCCTGAACTCAGGTTCTGCATGGGCCCAGGAGGTAAACAGCAGCGCCGTGGCTGCCAGAGCGTACAACAGTTTCCTCATTGTCTGTATCCTTGATCGCGTGCCTAGAATCTATGCGTTAGGTAATGCCGCCGGCGTAAACCTGCAGCTTATTACGTTGTTATTCCCGTTACTATAGAAGAAGTCCGGCAATTTGTGATGTTATCTTTTGTTCTTCCAGTGAATTCTATCGTTACCGTGAAAGATTTTGACTATCAACTGATCAGTTTGTACGCAATCGGTAATTTATCGGATAATAGTCGTAATGACGTTGCTTCATGATAGGTTCATGAAGAAATTTTGCGCAGACCGCTGTCGCATTTCAGAGAAGCCAAGGCACTATGATTCTAGAAATTCTTGAGTATCCGGACCCGCGTCTTCGCACCATCGCCAAACCGGTGGATGAGGTGACCGACGAAATCCGTACCCTGATCGACGACATGTTCGAGACCATGTACGATGCCCGCGGCATTGGCCTGGCGGCTACCCAGGTAGACGTACACAAGCAGATCATCGTGATGGACCTGTCCGAAGACAAGAGCGAGCCGCGGGTTTTCATCAACCCCAAGGTGGAAGTGCTGGACGGCGAACTCGAAGCCATGCAGGAAGGCTGCCTGTCGGTACCGGGCTTCTACGAAGACGTGAAGCGTATCGAACACTGCCGGATTATCGCCAAAGACCGCAACGGTGAAGAATTCACCCTGGAAGCCGAAGGCCTGCTGGCGGTGTGCATCCAACACGAAATGGATCACCTGAACGGCAAGCTGTTTGTAGATTACCTCAGCTCGCTCAAGCGCAACCGCATTCGCAAAAAGCTGGAAAAGCTGCACAAGCAGAGTGCCTGAGAAAATGCCCAGGGCGCTGACAGCACAGAACTGAATTCAGGACCGGGTTACGACCCGGTTTTTTCGTATCAAACAGACAGAGAAGCTACCACCGTGCGCATTGTTTTTGCCGGAACGCCGGATTTTGCCGCCCTAGCCCTGAAAGCCCTGCTGGCTGCCGGCCATGATGTGGCAGGCGTATACAGCCAGCCCGACCGCCCCGCCGGCCGCGGCCGCAAACTCATGCCCAGCCCGGTCAAACAGGTCGCGTTGGACGCCGGCATTCCGGTGTTCCAGCCGGTCAGCCTGAAACCGGAAGAGGCCCAGCAGGAACTGGCGGCGCTGCAACCGGACGTGATGATCGTGGCCGCCTACGGTTTGATCCTGCCTAAAGCCGTGCTGGAGATTCCCACCCACGGCTGCCTGAACATCCACGCCTCCCTGTTACCTCGCTGGCGCGGTGCGGCTCCGATACAACGGGCCATTGCCGCCGGTGATGCCGAAACCGGCATCACCATCATGCAGATGGACGAAGGCCTGGACACCGGCAACATGCTGCTGAAAGTGAGCACCCCTATAACGGCTGACGACACCGGCGGCAGCCTGCATGACCGCCTCGCCGACATGGGCGGTGACGCCATTGTTGAAGCCCTTGCGCAATTGGCAAACGGCGAGCTGGCTGGCGAGCCCCAGAACGATGCCGACGCCAACTACGCCCACAAGTTATCGAAGGAAGAAGGCCACATCGACTGGCGCCGCAGCGCCATTGAGATTGAACGGCTGATCCGCGCCTTCAACCCCTGGCCCGGCACCTTTACCGATCTGGGCGAACAGCGTATTCGCATTCATCAGGCGACCGCGCTGGAGCAGGACAGCAACCAGGCCCCCGGCACCGTACTAAGCCGGGAGCGGGACGGCGTGGACATTGCCTGCGGCAGCGGCACCCTGAAACTCACCTCGGTCCAGTTGCCCGGCAGCAAGGCCCAGAGCATCAACGACCTGATCAACGGCGGCAAGCAGGTACTGTTGCCCGGCCAGGAGCTGAACTGACCATGGCCTACCAACCGCTGCCTTTTCGCGCCGTCGCCGCCAACGTGTTATTGGCGGTAGAAAATGGCCAGTCATTAACCCAGTGCCTGCCGCCGGCCCTGAACCAGCTGCCGCCGGAACAACGGCCCCAGCTGCAGGCCATCTGCTACGGCACCTGCCGCTGGTTTCACCGGCTCGATGGCGAGCTGAACCAGCGCCTGAAAAAGCCCCTGCGCAAGCCGGACCGGGTAGTGCATCACCTGATGCTGGTAGCTCTGTTCCAGTTGCGATTCAGCGAACAGGCCACCTACGCGGTGCTGAACGAAACCGTAGAAGCCTGCCGGGCGCTGGACAAGCCACACCTGACCGGGCTGGTCAACGGCGTATTGCGGGCGGCCGAAAGGGAAGGGGCGCCGGAGCCGAACGACGACAGCAGCCGCTTCAGCCACCCGGTGTGGATGGTGGAAAAGCTGCGCCACAACTGGCCGGAAGACTGGCAGGCCATTCTTGCCGCCAACAACACCCAGGCCCCCATGACCCTGCGGGTCAATGCCCTGCGCTTCAGCCGCGAGGAGTACCTGAACTTGCTGGCCGAGGCCGGTATCGAGGCAAAACCAACCCGCTTCGCGCCCCACGGCATACAGCTGGAACGCCCGTTGCCGGTCGAACGCCTGCCCTGGTTCGAAGACGGCGGCGCCAGTGTTCAGGACGAAGCCGCCCAGCTCTGTACCACCCTGCTGGACCTGCAACCCGGCCAGCGGGTGCTGGATGCCTGCGCCGCCCCCGGAGGCAAAACCTGCGCCATTCTGGAAGCCTGTGGCGAACTGCACGAAGTGGTCGCCATCGACGAATCCGCCGAGCGCCTGCCCCGAGTGCAGGAAAACCTCGACCGGCTCGACCTGCACGCCACCCTGACACAGGCCGATGCCGCCGATATCGACAGCTGGTGGGATGGTGCCCCGTTCGACCGCATCCTGCTGGACGTACCCTGCAGCGCCACCGGCGTAATCCGCCGGCACCCGGACATCAAACTGCTGCGCCGGGAATCCGATATCGTGCCCCTGGCCAGCATCCAGCTTGGCCTGCTCGAAGCCATGTGGTCTATCCTGAAACCGGGTGGCCGGCTGGTGTATGCCACCTGTTCGGTGTTTCCCCAGGAGAACCACCGTATAATCCAGCGATTCCTCAAGCAGCAGGAACAGGCAACGCTGGTGCAGATCAACGCCGACTGGGGCCGGGACATGGACACCGGGCGCCAGCTGCTACCAGACCCGGACAGCCACGACGGCTTTTTCTATGCCGTGCTGGAGAAACCTGACGCATGAAAATCCTGATTCTCGGCGCCGGCCAGGTAGGCGGCACCCTCGCTGAAAACCTGGCCAACGAAGCCAACGACATCACCGTGGTGGACAACGACAGCGTGCGCCTTCGGGAACTGCAGGACCGGCTGGATATCCGCACCATGCATGGCCGGGCCTCGTACCCGACCATCCTGAAAGACGCCGGTGCCGAAGATGCCGACATGGTGATTGCCGTCACCAACAGCGACGAAACCAACATGGTGGCCTGCCAGGTCACCAAGCTGCTGTACAAGACCCCAACCACCATCTGCCGGGTGCGCGCCGGGGCCTATCTGGGCAAGAAAGACCTGTTCTATAACAAGGAAACCGAGAAAGAGCTGGACCGGCTCCGGGGTTTTCCCATCGATGTACTGATCAGCCCGGAACACCTGGTTACCCAGCACATCACTCGGCTGATTGAATACCCAGGCACCCTGCAGGTACTGGAATTTTCCAAGGGGCTGGTAAGCCTGGTGGCCATTCGGGCGACCAAGGGTGGCCCGCTGGTGGGCCGCGAACTGTCTTACCTGCGCACCCACATGCCCAAGATCGATACCCGGGTAGCGGCTATCTTCCGAAAAAACCGCGCCATCATGCCCCAGGGTGACACCGTCATCGAAGACGGCGACGAGGTGTTCTTTATTGCCGCCGCCGATCACATCCGCTCGGTCATGAGCGAGCTGCAGCCGCTGTCCAAGCCCTACAAGCGTATCTTTATCTGTGGTGGCGGCAACATCGGCTACCGGCTGGCCAACAGCCTTGAGAACCGGTACCAGGTTAAAATCCTGGAGCGGGACCACGACCGTTGCGTGATGCTGTCTGAACGCCTGCAGAAAACCGTGGTGCTGGAAGGCAATGCCGCCAACAAAGACATCCTGCTGGAAGAGAACATCGAGAACACTGACGTGTTCTGCGCCGTCACCAACGACGACGAAGCCAACATCATGGCGTCGCTGCTGGCCAAGCGGCTGGGCTCCCGCAAGGTACTGACCCTGATCAACAACCCGGATTACGTGGACCTGATTCAGGGCGGCGACATCGACGTAGCCATCTCGCCGCAGCAAACCACCATCGGCAGCCTGCTCACCCACGTGCGCCGGGGCGATGTGGTGAACGTTCACTCCCTGCGCCGGGGCGCGGCGGAAGCCATCGAAGCCATCGCCCACGGCGATCACAAATCATCAAAAGTGGTGGGTAAGCGGCTGGACGAGATCCATCTGCCACCGGGCACCACCATCGGCGCCATCGTGCGCCACAACGAAGTGCTGATTGCCCACGACCACCTGAGGGTGCAACCGGGCGACCACGTGATCCTGTTCCTGGTGGACAAATCCCGCATCCGGGATGTCGAAAAACTGTTCCAGGTGGGCCTCACCTTCTTCTGATTGACCTCAAGCAAAACAACACGCTGGCTGGGTCTTAGAAATGCAGCGCCAGCCAGCGTATAATGCGCGTTTTCAAAATTCCGGAGTGCCCCGTAAGCCGGGGCGCCACACACAGACTGACCAGCAGGCAAACGTCGTGACAGACAAGGCAACCAACAACTCCGCGCCGGATATCAAGACCTTCCAGGGTCTGATCCTGGCATTGCAGAATTTCTGGGCGCAGCACGGCTGCGTGGTTCTCCAGCCCCTCGACATGGAAGTGGGCGCCGGTACTTTCCACCCGGCCACCTTCCTGCGCTCCATCGGCCCGGAAACCTGGAACTCCGCCTACGTTCAGCCCAGCCGCCGCCCGACCGACGGCCGCTACGGCGAAAACCCGAACCGCCTGCAGCATTACTACCAGTTCCAGGTAGTGCTTAAGCCGTCACCGGACAACATCCAGGAGCTGTACCTGGATTCCCTGCGCGCCCTGGGCCTGGACCCGCTGGTGCACGACATCCGCTTTGTCGAAGACAACTGGGAATCCCCCACGCTCGGCGCCTGGGGCCTGGGCTGGGAAATCTGGCTGAACGGCATGGAAGTCACCCAGTTTACCTACTTCCAGCAGGTAGGCGGCCTGGAGTGCTATCCGGTCACCGGCGAGCTGACCTACGGCCTTGAGCGCATCGCCATGTACCTGCAGGGCGTGGACAGCGTATACGACCTGGTCTGGACCAACGGCCCGGACGGCGTAGTCACCTACGGCGACGTGTTCCACCAGCAGGAAGTGGAGATGTCCACCTACAACTTTGAACACGCCGACACCGAGTTCCTGTTCCACAGCTTCGATGTGTACGAGCGGGAAAGCGCCCGCCTGATCGAAGCCGGCCTGCCGCTGCCCGCCTACGAGCAGGTACTCAAGGCCTCCCACACCTTCAACCTGCTGGACGCCCGCCACGCCATTTCCGTGACCGAGCGCCAGCGTTTCATCCTGCGTGTACGCACCCTGGCCCGCTCCGTGGCCCAGGCCTACTTCGAGAGCCGCCGCAAGCTGGGCTTCCCGCTGGCACCGGAGCACCTCCGCAAGGAAGTGCTGGCCGCCGCCGAGGCTGCTGACGCCAAGGCCAGCAAGAAGGGCAAGAAAGCCAACAAGGAACAGGGGAACGCATAATGGCTACACAGGATTTTCTGGTCGAACTGGGCACCGAAG
>CAYUNQ010000065.1:0-6278 GCA_964446185.1 uncultured Marinobacter sp.
AGGTCCTTCCAAAAATGTGCGGAGCCATGGATGGCGGAGCCCAAGCGCCACATGGGTGAGACAAGTGAATGAGAAGCGAAGCTTCGCACGCAGACGAACGACAGCAATCTATGATTGCTGGCTGGACCCGCTTGCGGGTATTCACGGGCGTTTTTCGGAAAGAACCTCCCAGCAGCGTGCCGTAAACCAAAGTTAAACATGATGCTCCACAGGAGAACGCAAAAATGAACTTCAAGAAAACCCTGGTAGCCATCGCTGCCGTAGCAACCTTCTCTTCAGCCGCGTTCGCAGAGAAACTGTCCGTAGCCGCCACTCCTGTCCCGCACGCGGAACTGCTGGAGTTCGTTAAACCGGCACTGGCTGAACAAGGCGTTGAGCTGGACGTGAAAGTCTTCACCGACTACGTACAGCCGAACATCCAGGTGGACCAGAAGCGGATGGACGCCAACTTCTTCCAGCACCAGCCGTACCTGGATGAATTCAATGCCGGCCGTGGCACAGACCTGGTGACTGTCACCGGTGTCCACGTTGAGCCGTTTGGCGCATACTCCAGCAAGATCAAGTCCCTGGACGAACTGAAAGACGGCGCGGTTGTGGCTATCCCGAACGACCCCACCAACGGCGGCCGTGCCCTGTTGCTGCTGCAGAAAGCCGGTCTGATCACCCTGAAAGACGAGAGCAAGATCACTGCCACCCCGCGTGACATTGCCGACAACCCCAAAGGCCTGGACTTCAAGGAACTGGAAGCAGCCACCCTGCCGCGTATCCTGAACCAGGTAGACGTTGCCCTGATCAACACCAACTACGCGCTGGAAGCGGGCCTGAACCCGTCTGAAGATGCCCTGGTGATTGAAGGTGCCGAGTCTCCGTATGTGAATATCCTGGTTGCCCGTCCGGATAACAAGGACAGTGAAGCCATGCAGAAGCTGGCCACCGCGCTGAAGTCCGACGCGGTAAAAGACTTCATCATGGAGAAGTATGAAGGTGCGGTAGTCCCGGCGTTCTGATACCAACCGGGTAACCGACTGAAATCAAAAGGACAGGCTGAGACCTGTCCTTTTTTTATACCTGAAGTTGGCCGAAATGACGGGCCGGGTGTCAGTAGCGTCATGTGTCTGATTGCCTAAAAAAGGTACAAGTGTTCGCCGAAATAAGTAGTAACAACAATAAAATCCGGAGAACTCACCATGGAACGAATGAAACCCCTCCGCCAGCACGGAGGCGCCGCTGCCTTTTTGCTGTCCTGTGTGCTGGCCGTCACCGCGACGACCGTCCAGGCCAAAGACACCCGCGATGTGATCTTTGTTGGTAACAACTGGGAAGGCATGATCGATGTGATCGACGCCGACACCTACCAGAATATCGGGCGCATCAACGGTATTCCCGACAAGCGCCGGCGCATGACCGAAATCCTGTTCAACCCGGTGCGGCTGGTATTTTTCAAGGCGGTTCGCTACCTGATCGGTGAAGGCCACGACCAGTACGTGGACGACATGTACAGCACCCAGGACGGCCGGCTGCTGATTGTCTCCCGCCCCAGCTTTGCCGATGTGGTGGCCATTGAAACGGCTACCGGCAAGATTGCCTGGCGCTTCCAGGTGGAAGGCTACCGCTCTGACCACATGGCCATTTCACCGGACGGCACCCAGGTGGCGGTGTCGGCCTCAACCGGTAACGTGGTGCATGTACTGGATGTGAAGACCGGTAAGGAAATCGGCCAGTTCCCGACAGGCAATTCGCCCCACGAGAACGTCTATTCCAAGGATGGCAGCAAGATTTACCATGCCAGTATCGGCCATGTCTTCACCCCGCTGGACAAGAACCTGATGGATTTCACCAAGGGGGAGCGGCGTTTCCAGGTGGTTGATGCCCAGTCTCTGGAGATCATTGAACAGTTCGACTTTGCGGACAAGCTCAAGGCCGCCGGTTACAGCGATTTGAGCCCGGCCATCCGGCCCATGGCACACACGCCGGATGAGCGCTTCTTCTACTTCCAGTTATCATTCATGCACGGCTTTGTGGAGTACGACATGGAACAGGGCGTGGTCACCCGCCGCGCAGCGCTGCCCAACCTGGTGCCGGATATGCCCAGGGAGTTCTACATCAATGACTCCGCGCACCATGGCATTGCCATGAATGGCCGGGGAGACACCCTGTGCGTGGCCGGCACCATGAGCGATTACATCGCGATCGTCGACCGGGAAACCTTCGACTACACGGTGCTGACGGGCCTGGGTGAAAAGCCTTACTGGGTAACCACCAATGCTGAAGGTGATCGCTGTTATATTTCCTGGAGCGGTACCGACCAGATGTCGGTGATTGATATCGACAGTGCCACCGAGATTGCCCGGGTGGATGTGGGTGATCACCCGCAGCGGATTCGCGAAGGCCGGGTGCCGGCCAACTGGTAAGGCAAAACAACAAAGGGCAGGTTTAACCTGCCCTTTGTCTTACTTGCGGTAGCCTGCGGCCTTCTGTTTCTCGAAATACTCTTTGGTCAGTTTGAACACCACCGGACTCAGTAACAGCAGCGCGATCAGGTTGGGCAGTGCCATCATGGCATTCAGGGTGTCTGCAACCAGCCAGATAAAGCCCAGATTAACGGTAGCGCCTACCGGAATGGCGATAATCCAGATCACCCGGTAAGGCACAATCGCTTTCACCCCGAACAGGAACTCGATGCTGCGCTCGCCATAGAATGACCAGCCAATGATGGTGGTGAAGGCAAAAATTGCCAGGGCGATCGCCACGACATAGTTACCGAAACCCGGCAGGCCGGTTTCGAAGGCCAGCGAGGTCAGGGCCGCCCCGGTTTCGCCAGAGGTCCAGGCACCGGAGGTAATGATCACCAGCCCGGTGATGCTGCACACGATAATGGTATCGATAAAGGTGCCCAGCATGGCCACCATGCCCTGTTTGACCGGGTTCTTGGTCTGGGCAGCGGCATGGGCGATGGGGGCCGAGCCCAGGCCGGCCTCGTTGGAGAAAACACCCCGAGCGACACCAAAGCGGATGGCCGCCCACACGGCAGCACCGGCAAATCCACCTTCGGCGGCAGCCGGGCTGAAGGCGTAGCTGAACACCATGCTGATGGCATCCGGAATCTCGTGGGCGTTGATGGCCAGAACGATCAGGCCGATCAGCACGTAAGACACTGCCATAAACGGCACCAGCGCGCTGGCCACCTGGCCGATGCGCTTGATGCCTCCGATCAACACCATGCCTACCAGCACCATCAGAATAACGCCGGTTACCCAGTGCGGCAGGTTGAAGTTGGTTGCCAGTACGTCGGCGACCGAGTTGGCCTGCACCGTATTGCCGATACCGAAGGCGGCGATCGAGGCAAACACGGCAAACAGGACACCCAGCCAGGCCCACTTGCTGCCCAACCCGTTGCGTATGTAGTACATGGGCCCACCCACGTGGTTACCGCGCTCGTCGACTTCCCGGAAGCGCACCGCCAGCACGGCCTCGGAGTACTTGGTGGCCATGCCCACCAGGGCGGTCAGCCACATCCAGAACAGCGCACCCGGGCCACCCAGGAACACCGCAGTGGCTACGCCCGCAATGTTGCCGGTGCCGACAGTGGCAGACAGGGCGGTCATCAGGGCCTGGAACGGCGGAATATCGCCATCGTCGTCATCGCCCCGGGCCCGGCCATTCCACATCAGGCGGAAGCCGGCGCCGAGTTTCATGATCGGCATCAGTTTCAGGCCAATACTCAGAAACAGGCCCACGCCCAGGATCATCACCAGCATGGGCGGGCCCCATACCAGTCCGTTGATAACATTTACAAAATTCGAAATGGCTTCCATGGGGGCTCCCGGTTGTTGCCACGGATGGTCTTAGTCTTTTTGCCTCGTTCAGGCAATAACCTATTGAGTTTAATCGACTATTTTCCCGTGTAAACCGTTTTTCCGGCTCCGGTTTCCTATTTGGCCGGCGATTGCCTATCTTTAGGGTAACCGGCCGGCGTTTTCCGGGCTTGTGCAATCTGATTTGAGGGGGGCTGCCGATGCGTTCGCTGAAAATATCCGAAGTCATGTGGAACCATATTGAACCCATTCGCTGTGGTACACCGCTGACCAGGGTGGTCAAGGTGCTTCTGGATAACCATGTTACCGGCTTGCCGGTAGTAGACGACCAGCGCCATGTGTTGGGCTTTGTGTCTGAACAGGACTGTATTCATGCCCTGCTGGTCAGCAACTACCATGGTGAAGGAGACCCCACGGTGGATGATGTGATGTTTCACAACCCCCTGACCGTTTCACCGAATATGTCGGTGGTGGATCTGGCCCAGAATCTGGGGGCGGGTAAGCCGAAAATCTATCCGGTGGTTGATAATGGGAAACTGCTGGGTATTGTTACCCGTACCGCCATATTGTCCCAGCTGGTAAAGGCGGGCTACACCATGGAGAAATCCCGCTTTGCCAGTGCTGAGGACTGACGCACCCATTCACCAGAATCAGGACACTTATGGAACTGTTATCCACTAACGTCTGTTTTGATGGCGAACACCGTCGCTATCGCCATACCTCTGCCACGCTGCAGTGCCCGATGGAATTTGCGGTATTCCTGCCCCCGGCAGCGCTGGGGGCCAACGGCAAGCCGGCTCCGGTGCTGTACTGGCTTTCGGGGCTGACCTGCACCGACCAGAACTTCATGCAGAAAGCGGGCGCCCAGAAGCTGGCGGCGAAACTTGGCCTTGCCATTGTCTGCCCGGACACCAGCCCGCGGGGCCTGAACCTGCCGGGTGAAGACGACAGCTACGATTTCGGCTCCGGTGCCGGTTTTTATGTGAACGCGACCGAGCAGCCCTGGGCACCCCATTACCGGATGTATGATTATGTGGTAAAGGAGCTACCGCAGCTGGTGGAAAGCGAGCTGCCGGTCACCGGTGAGCGGGCGGTCAGTGGTCATTCCATGGGTGGCCATGGTGCCCTGATCTGCGCGCTGAAGAATCCGGGTTTTTACAAATCCGTGTCGGCGTTTGCGCCCATCGCCAACCCCATGGCATGCCCTTGGGGCCGGAAAGCCTTTACCGGCTACCTGGGCTCAGACCAGGACCGTTGGGAAGAATGGGATGCCTCCCGGCTGATCCCCGGCGCTGAAGAGCGGTTACCGCTGCTGGTTGATCAGGGCACTGCCGATGAGTTCCTGGAGCAGCAGCTGAACCCGGATGCCCTGGCGGATGCCTGCGAAAAGCACCATCACCACATCAACCTGCGCATGCATCGGGGCTACGACCACAGCTACTTCTTCATCGCCTCGTTTATCGATGATCACCTGAAACACCACGCCCGGGCGCTGGGTTTGGTGGCCTGACGGGTCAGGCCTGCGGTTGCGCTAAGCCTGCGGTTGCATAGTGGCGTGGTACTTGAACGCCTGCTGGATATGCTCCCGCAGCTGTTTTTCATCCCAGGGCTTGGTCAGGAACTTGTAGATTGCGCCCTGGTTGATGGCCTCGGTGACGGATTTCAGGTCGGTATAGCCGGACAGCACAATGCGCACCGTATGCGGATGAATGGCTTTCACCTGGCTGAGGAACTCGGTGCCGGACATTTCCGGCATGCGCTGGTCTGAAATAATGACCTGCACTTCGTTTTCCGCCAGCAGGGTGAAGGCTTCGCTGATGCTGGTGGAGGACAGGATCCGGTAGCCGTCCCGGCGCAGGGTCCGGGTCAGGGCCTTGATGATGTTTACCTCGTCGTCCAGCAACAGAATGGTTTTCTGCTCTTCGCCCGCGGTGTCGGTGCTGCCGGCCCCGCGATGGCCGTGCAGGTTCATGTATTCAGTGAGTTGCTCGAATGGCATGGGCCGCGAGAAGGCGTAGCCCTGCAGCAGGTCGCACTGGTTGCGGCGCAGGAAGTTTGCCTGGGCCTCGGTTTCCACGCCTTCGGCGACCACTTCCAGCGACAGGTGGTGGGCCATGGATATGACGCCCCGGGTAATGGCGGCGTCGCTGCGGTTCTTGATCACTTCCTTGATGAACGAGTGGTCGATCTTGATACGGTTGGCGGGCATCTGTTTGATGTAGGTCAGGCTCGAAAAACCAGTGCCGAAGTCGTCAATGGAGATCTGTACCCCCAGCTCCCTGAGCTTGTGCAGGGTATCTACTACCTGCCGGGTATCGTTGATAACGGCCGACTCCACCATTTCCAGTTCCAGCGCCTGGGCCGGCAACCCTGTGTCAGCCAGGACCCGTTTTATCGTGGCCAGAAAATCGGTTTTCCGGATCTGAACCGGTGAGATATTCACCCCAACGGAACAGTCCCGGA
>CAYUNQ010000065.1:6288-11549 GCA_964446185.1 uncultured Marinobacter sp.
CCGGAAGCCGGCGGCATGGAGTTTGACCATATCCCGGCAAGCCTGGTCCAGCACCCATTCGCCCAGAGCAATAATCTGCCCGGTTTCCTCAGCCAGCGGCACGAAGTCTGCTGGTGATACCAGTCCCAGTTCCGGGTGTTCCCAGCGCACCAGGGCTTCCACCGAGCGGGCCTGGCCGGTGCGGGAGTCAATCATCGGCTGGTAGTGCAGCGTCAGCGCCCGGTTGTCGATGGCGTCTTGCAGCTGGTTACGCAGTTTGACCCGGTAACTGGCCTGGGTATTCATGGCTTCTTCGAACCACTGCCAGGTATTCCGGCCCAGTTGCTTGGCCTGGTACATGGCCAGGTCGGCCTGCTGGATCAGCTCGGCGGGGTTGCTGATGTTGCCGTCGGTTTCGGTCATACCGATGCTGGCGGTCAGGTGCAGGGTGACATCGCCGATCCGGTAAGGGTTAGACAGGGAGTTCATCACCTGTTCCACCACCAGCTGGGCATCGCTGCCGTGGGTCAGGCCCGACAGCGCCACCACAAATTCGTCACCGCTGACCCGTGCCACGGTGTCGCCGGAACGCACCAGCCCTTTCAGCCGGCGGGCGACTTCAATCAGGATCTGGTCGCCGGTGCGGTGGCCCAGGGAATCGTTAATCAGCTTGAAACCGTCCAGGTCAATGAACAGCACACCCACATGGCGGTTGTAGCGCCGGGCAAACTGGCAGGCCTGGGTCAGCCGGTCTTCCAGCAGGGCGCGGTTGGGCAGCTGGGTAAGCACGTCATGGCTGGAGTTGTAGGCCAGCTGGTGTTCGATGGATTTGCGTTCGGAGATATCGTTCTGTACGCCTACGTAATGGGTGATTTCGTTGCGTTGATTGCGGATGGGCGACAGGTACAGGTCGTTCCAGAACGGTGTGCCGTCTTTGCGGTAGTTGCGCAGCATAACCGACACTTCTTCGCCGTTGGCCAGGCCCCGGTGGATGGTCTCCAGCGCCAGGGTGTTGCTGTCATCGGGCGGATCGCCCTGCAGGAACCGGCAGTTGCGGCCCAGTACCTCGGCGGCGGTGTAGCCGGTGATGCGCTCGAAGGTGGGGTTCACGTAGACCAGGGGCATGTCATCGGCCTGTGCGTCGGCCACCACCATGCCGTTGGAACTGGCTTCGATGCAGCGCTGCAACAGTTTCAGTTGCCGGGTGTTTTCGATCTGGGCGGTTTTGTCGGTCAGGGTGAACAGGGCCAGTTCGTGGTTGCCGATGGTGATGTTCTGGCAGGCCACCTCCACGACCAGTTTACGGCCGTCCTTGGTGCGGTGACGCTCCAGACCCGCTCCGGACTGCAGTACCACGCCGTCGCCGTCCGGCTCCGGGCTCAGGGATTTGTCAGCCAGGTCGGATATGTTCTGCTGACTCACTTCTTGCTGCGGCACGCCGTAAAGCCGGCGTGCCGCAGCGTTCATGGCATTCATGCGGCCGCTGCCGGGTACCGCCAGGCACATGGGCGTCGGGTTGTTCTCGAACAGCAGGCGGTACTGGGCCTCGCTGCTGGCCAGGTCTTCGTTGGCTGCAGCCCGGTCGATGGCGTAGCGGATGCTGCGCAGTAAGGCCGGGCCGTCCAGCCGGCCCTTGGCCAGGTAATCCGCTGCCCCCAGCTCTACAGCCCGGGCGTCCAGTTCTTCATCGCCCTGACCCGTCAACAGAATGAACGGCGTGGTGATGCCTTCGGCCTTTGCCTGCTGGATCAGATCGAGGCCGGAGTCCGGCCCCAACCGGAGGTCTACCAGGGCGACATCAACACTTTCCCGGTGCAGGGCGGCAAGGCCGTCTTCCAGACAGTCACGCCAGATCAGCCGGGTTTTACCCGGGCTGGCTTCAGACAGCAGGTCCTGGGTAATCAGGTAGTCGTCTTCGTCGTCCTCGATCAGCAAGACGCGCAGCATCGGATCGGTCATTGCGGTTCCCACCAGGTTTCCAGAGATTTAACGATCTCGATCAGTTCGGTATAGCTGGACGGTTTCACCAGATAGTCGTTGGCCCCCTGACCCAGGCAGAACGCCCGGTCCTCATCGTTCTTCGAGGTGGTGAGGATAACCGTCGGCAGTTGTTGCAGGGCTGGTTCCGAGCGGATTTCCACCAGCGCTTGCCGGCCATCTTTCAGAGGCATGTTCAGGTCAAGCAGCAGCAGGTCCGGCAGTGGCACGGCGTTTACTTCATCAAGCAACAGGCCCATCAGCTCCACGCCGTCGGAGACAAACCGTAACTGGCAGTGCTTGCAGGTTTCTTCGAAGGCATCCTGCAGCATCAGCTGATCGTCGGGATCGTCTTCGGCAATCAGGATTCTTGGCTGGCGGTTACTGCTGGTCATTGACTGACTCTCCTTGTCCGCCCTGGAACCGGATACGGAATCGCGTCCCCTCGCCGGGTGTGCTGCTGGCTTCAACGCTGGCACCGTGGCGATCCAGGATTTTTTTCACAATGGCCATGCCGATTCCGGTGCCGGGGTAGCCTTCCCGCTGGTGCAGCCGCTGGAATGGGTGGAACAGTTTTTCCGCATAGCGTTCGTCGAAGCCGATGCCGTTATCGCTCACAACCAGGGTCCAGGCGTCGTCGCTGATGTCTTCGGCCCGCACCTGAACCACCGGTGGCCGGTCCGGGGCGTGGAACTTGATGGCGTTACTGAGAAGGTTCTGCAGTACTTGCCGCAACTGCATGGCGTCACCCCAGGTTTGCGGCAACGGTTTGACGTCTACCCGGCCCTGTGCCCGGCTGATGCTGGTTTCCATATCGACCAGCACTTCGCTGAGGATCTCGCTGGTGTTACAGGGCTCCATGGGCCTGGCCCGGGTAGTCACCCGGGAATAAGATAACAGGTCTTCAATCAGGGCCTGCATGCGTCCGGCGGCGGACTGCATGCGCCGAAGATAGTCTTTCTCCCGGTCATCGAGATCTTCCGAGCGGGCAATCAGGCGGTCCGAGAATGCCTGTATTTTGCGCAGGGGTTCCTGAAGATCGTGGGAGGCGACGAAGGCGAAGTCTTGCAGTTCCCGGTTGCTGCGCTCCAGCTCTTTCATGGTGGCTTCCAGCTGTTCCATGGCCTTGCGCAGGGCGGTTGTGTCACGGGCCACCACGTAGATCAGGTCGTCGGCGCTGAGAATGGCGTTGATGTCGACCCAGTGGATACCGCCCTGCCGGTTGAGGATGCGGACTTCCAGGTCCTTGACCTCCGCGCCTTCGCCCAGCGCCCATACGGCTTCCTGGACTGCTTGCCGGTCGTCCGCGTGGACCAGATCGAGGTAGGAGGTGCCGAGCAGCTCATCCCGGGTGTAGCCCAGGGTGTCGACAAAGTGGGCGTTCAGTTCAAAGAAATAGCTGTTCAGGTCGATGATGCAGAACATGTCGGGCGACAGCGAGAAGAACTGTTCCCGTTCCTGGGTCAGGATTTCCGCGACCAGTTCATTACTGATGTCCCGGCCCACGCAGAACAGGATCTGGTCTTGTGGAGACCACTCGGCAATCCACGCAATCGTGATGACCTGGCCGTCGCGGTGATTCAGCCGGGCCCGGAATTCGATGGCTTTGTCGTGTTCTCCGGACATCAGCCGGGCCAGTTCGTCTTCGGTACTGGCGCGATCTTCCGGCACCAGAAGCCATCGGTAAGGCTGGCCTTGTAGCACTTCGGGGGCATAGCCGAGGATGGCGCCGCAGGCGGGGCTGATCTGCAGGAAGGTGCCGTCTGCGCTTATCGAGCACAGGATGTCCCGGGAGAATTCCAGAAAGCGCTCGTTGATGTAGCGAAGGGCCCGTTCCTGCTCCAGGTGGTAGTTCAGGATGTTGTTGAGCTCTTCCAGCGACGCCGATCGCTGCCGGGCCTGGCTCCAGAACCGGTAGCTGGCAATGGCCAGGGCCACGACCAGTATGGAGGCACTGATGATGAGCAGAATCGCCGAAGGGCTGAAGCCGGAAGACACCGTCATTCAGTCGGAGGACCCTTGGTCGTCGTCCAGCAGCACCGAGCCATCGGCATCGCGGCGTACCCGGGTAATGCCCGGGTTGTCGGTTTCCAGCCTCAGCAGTTCTTCTTCCCGGGCCTTGATCATGGCCCGCTGGGCGTCGTTTTCCCTGCGCAAGCGCTGGTTTTCCTTTTGCAGGCTGTACAGCTCGATGGCGGAGCTGATGGCGGCGACCACTTCATGGTCATCCCAGGGCTTGGTCAGGTAACGGAACACTTCGGCCTGGTTGATGGCCTTGACCATGGATTCACTGTCGCCATGGCCGCTGAGCACCAAGCGAATGGCATGGGGTTGTTTCTGCTTGGCGAACTTCAGGTAGGTTACGCCATCGGCCATGGGCATCTTGTAGTCGGTGACGATGACGGCGTACTCGTGTTGCAGCAGCGCTTCGAGGGCCTCCTCGACATCGCTGAAGGTGTCTACCTGCCAATCCTGTCGCCTCAGCAGGCGCCGAAGGCTGTTGAGGATGTTTGGCTCGTCATCGACCAGCTGGATTCTGATCATGCAGGGTTCTCCCTATCCTGAGTCTGCGGCATTTGCGCGAGTGGTTCCGGCTGCGTTACCGGTAGTGTAATCCGGAATCGGGTACCCTGCCCGGGCTGGCTGTGTACCTCGATCTCGCCATTGTGCTTTTTGATGATGTTGAAGGACAGCGACAGCCCAAGGCCGGTGCCTTTGCCAATGCCCTTGGTGGTGAAAAACGGCTCGAAAATCCGGTTCAGGTGCTCCCCGGAAATGCCCTTGCCGGTGTCTTCCACCTCCAGAGTGACGGTGTCGCCCTGATGCCGGGTGCGGATGGTGATCTTGCCGAACTCTTCAATGGCGTGGGCGGCATTGACCAGCAGGTTCATCACCACCTGGTTGATCTGGGACAGAATGCACTCCACCTCTGGCAGATCTCCGAAATCCCGGATGACTTCCGCTTTGTATTTCAGTTCGTTATTCACCACGTTCAGGGTGGTTTCGATGCCCCGGTGCAGGTCGGCCCGCTTGAGTTCTTCTTCTTCGATGTGGGAAAAGTCTTTCATCGCCGAGATGATGGTTTTCACCCGCTCGATGCCTTCACGGGACTCGGCCAGCAGGTCTTTCAGGTCGTCCCGCAGGTAGTTGTAATCGATGTTGTGGCGAACCTGGCGCAGATCCTCCAGCGAGGTTGAGGTGTCGATGGCGTCGGTCAGCCGGAACAGGTCGTTCAGGTAGTTTTCCAGGGTTTGCAGGTTGGAATAGACGTAGCCCACCGGGTTATTGATTTCGTGGGCAACCCC
>CAYUNQ010000066.1:0-4858 GCA_964446185.1 uncultured Marinobacter sp.
GTAAACCGGCTCACCGGCTTGTGGCCAGCTAATCGGACAACCTTGCTATCGTGCGCCATGGATCTGCTCCGGGGTCGAATCTGCGTATCGAACTTATATTACTCGGCAACTGTATGATACGACCAGATGTCGTCACCTTGTGTCAGTTTTTGTCACCTTTTGTTTCCGGCACAAGTCTTTGAAAGGCATAGAGGCATTTTGTGAATTGCCGGGGTGGCAGTAGAATTGCCCGACACGCATTATTTTCATCGAACTGACCAGCGGAAACATACCATGATCGCCCCCGAATTGCTCCGACAGGCCCGAATTGAATCCGTAGCCCTCAGCCTCCGGGAAGACATCGGGGACGGCGACATTACCGCCAGGCTGATTCCCGCTGATAAAGCCGGCCGCGGCCGGGTAATCACCCGCGAAAACGCCCGGCTGGCGGGAGTTGACTGGGTAAACGAAGTGTTCCGGCAGGTCGACCCGGAAGTTGAACTGGAGTGGCAGTTCAAAGACGGCGACGATGTACCTGCGGATTCCGTACTGTTCCGCATGCAGGGCCGCGCCCGTTCTTTGCTGACCGCTGAGCGGGCCGCCTTGAACTGGCTGCAAACCCTGTCTGCGGTGGCCACCCAATGTGCCGGCTATGCTGCCCGGGTTGCCCACACCCGGGTGCGTCTGCTCGATACCCGCAAGACGCTGCCCGGCCTGCGGCTGGCCCAGAAATACGCAGTAACCTGCGGCGATTGCGACAATCACCGGCTCGGCCTGTGGGATGCCTTCCTGATCAAGGAAAACCACATCGCCGCCTGCGGTTCTATCGCACAGGCTGTTGCTGAAGCGCACCGGATCGCGCCCGGCAAGCCGGTCGAGGTGGAAACCGAGAATATGGACGAGCTCGCCCAAGCCCTGGATGCCGGGGCTGACATCATCATGCTGGATGAGTTTTCGCTGGAAGACATGGTAAAAGCGGTCAAGCTGACCGCAGGCCGCGCCAGGCTGGAAGCGTCTGGCGGCATTAACGAGCAAACCCTGGTGCGGGTGGCAGAAACCGGGGTGGACTACATCTCGATCGGAGCCCTGACTAAAGACGTCAAGGCCATCGACTTGTCCATGCGCCTGGAATAACCAGTCCGGCTACCCGCATTCAGGACCGGGTCAGCAGCCGGTCCATCTCCTCAAGGGCTTTTAGCAGGCCATGCCCGCTCTCGGGGCGCCCCCGGAAATGTTCTTCTGCCATGGGCGCAATCCCGGAGACAGACGGCAGGGGATGATCGTGCTCTACCAGCACCTTCATGCGCTCCAGAAACACAAACTGCAGCCACTGGGGAAACTCCATGGTATCCAGGCAGAATGGCTGGGTGCTCTGGAACGCCTCCTGAGGTGGCGGCTCGGCCTGCCACACCCCCAGCTGCCTGAGCTCGATTTCTATCTTCAGCAAGCTGTCGGTGACCTGATCCAGGTGCGCGCTGTCTTTACTCATGCTTCTGATCAATCCTGCAGTGGCTCCAGTTCCACCGACTCGCCGTGCAGCACCCGGTACAGGTCTTCAAACTGACGGGTCAGGCCGTGCTTGGGAGCCATATGGATAAGCGGCTGCCGGCTCTGGTGGGACTCTTTCATCTTGACCGAGCTGGATAGCCTGACCGGCAACACCGGCAGCCCCTCCTCCAGCAATTCTTTTACCAATTGGCGCGGCAAACTCGCCCGGGGCTGGAACTGGTTGGCAATGATGCCTTCAACCACCAGCTCTTGATTATGGTCTTCCTGCAGCTCGCGGATTTCATTGAGAATATTGTAAAGAGCCTGCCGGGAGAAATCGTCGCAATCAAACGGAATGAGGCAACGCTGGGCCGCAATCAGGGCTGAGCGAGTGTAGAAATTCAGCGCCGGGGCCGTGTCGATGTAGATCTCATCGAACGACTCACCGAGCTTTTTCAGGTATTCCCGCAGCTTGTAGATCTTGTGCTTGGCTTCAAGCTTGCGCTCGAGAAAATCCAGTTCCGGGCTGGACGGCAGTACAAACAGGTTGTCGAACGGTGTGGCGTGCACAAACTCATCCGGGCGGCGGTTAAACACGCTGAAGGCTACCGTTTGCTCCATCAGGTCCGCAACGGTATCCCGCAGGTCCGCCGCCGGTTTGCCCAGCAGGTAATGGGTGGAGTTGCCCTGGGGGTCCAGGTCCACCACCAGAGTACGCTTGCCCCGGGCCGCACTGATGGCCGCCAGGTTACAGGTAATGCTGGACTTGCCCACCCCACCTTTCTGATTGAATACAACCCGCCTCATGTCGTCTCTCCAGTAGATGCTTGTCGTTATTGATCTATGGCTACCAGCCCATCACAGCTTTCACAAACGGGATGGTCAGCCGGCGCTGGGCCTGCAGGGAATTCTCGTCGAGCGAATCCAGAATCGACAGCAACTCGCCAAGCCTGCGCGGTGCCCTGCGCATAATGAAACCGGCGACATCGTCAGTCATCACCATGCCTCGCTGCTCCGCCCGGGCGATGAGAATGCGCATCTGGTCTTCGTCCCGGTAAACACCCAGCTGTACCAGTAATCCGTGCGCCAGCCGGGAGCCCAGGTCGGCAAGGCCAAACGGCAACGAGGCCGGCACTTCCGACATAGACACCACCAGCAAGCCCCGCCGGTCCAGAATCCGGTTATACAGATGGAATACCGCCTCTTCCCAGCGGGGGTCACCCGCCAGCTTGTCCAGATCATCCAGACAGACTACATGATGGATTTCCAGGCCCGCTAATGCTTCCGGGCCAAACGGCAACAACTCTTCAATACTGATGCACACGGCGCTGCGGCCCAGCTGCTCCACTTTGTGGCAGACAGCCTGCAACAGATGGCTTTTGCCCGTGTCCGCGTCACCGCAAATGACCATAACCGGAAGGTCGTGGAACTGCTCGCACACGGCTTCAAGGCGGTGTGCGGCCTCCCGATTTTTGTCACCATGGAAGTTATCGAAGCGGGCATCATCCCGAAGCCGGACGCCGAGCGCCATCTGAGAAGCAGTCACGATTGATTCTTCATCCTGAGGGCCCGCACGCTCCATACAATCACATAATGACAGCCGCTGAACAAAGCTGATCCGGCCACCAGCCACACCCCCGCTTCAATCACCCATGGCTGCATGGGCCAGCCCGCCAGCAGGATGATGATCGCCAGGGCCACCATAATCTGGACAAGGGTGTTGATCTTGCCCGGTACGCTCGGAGCCATCTCGAAACGGCCAATTCCATAATGAAAAGCCAGGGCGCCGCCCACAATGGCAACGTCCCGGGCCAGAACCAGCACGAACAGCCACACCGGCAAAATGCCGGTAATGGTCAGCATCAGGTAGGCAGTGAGCAAAAGCGCCTTGTCAGCCAGCGGGTCGGCGATAGCGCCCACCCGTGTCCGCCAATTGAAATACCGGGCCAGAAAACCATCCACACCATCACTGATCGCTGCCACCAGAAAAATCAACAATGACAGCCGGTAGTTACCTTCCAGCAGCGCACCCGCAAACGGAATGATCAGCACCATCCGCATGAAGGTCAGAGCATTGGGAATCCAGCGCCACCGTGTCGATTTCACCCGGCTGCCTCCGTCAATTGATCAGCCGTCTTCACCACTGCGAACAACCGGGGCCGGCTGCCAACGATAGTTAAGCACCTGGTACAGGGATTCAAAGGCCTGCTCTGCATCCAGTTCATCGGCCGACTGCGCCTCTGCAGGACTGCCCTCAGCAGGCACGAAGCGCGGATCGAGCGCAATGTATTCTTTCAGCTGCTCCAGCTCGCCGGTAAACGCTATCCGCGCGGTAAGCCGCTCACCCCGGATCCGGGTCGCACTCACCGAAACGACTGGCGTCAGGCCTTCGAGCACCTTGTTAATCCGGCCATAATCCGCCAGCGTGGACACTCCTTCGAACACAACATCCACCTTTGGCGAATCACCAACCTCGCCCGCTGCAACCGCATAGCGGCTGGCATATTGCTCGGCCCACTGGTCGACTATCGCCTGAGCCAGGTCTTCCGGGCTGGCAGCGGTTACCGAGCGCTCGGCCGCATCCATCCCCATGCCATCAACAACCCAGCCAGCACGCCACTGGCCACCCGAGCGGCTCACGCGTACCAGCGCGAGAACATCGTAAGACACATCTTCCGATGCTTTCTCGATGCGCCCCACAAACTGGCCCCAGAGATCCGACATCAGCGCCCGGTTCTCTGAAAGATTTTCAGAGGGGAATTCGATCGGCAGGCCACGCACCGTCGCTGCCGCCAGAAACGCATTGCGCCAGTCTGCTCCGGCACCGGTGCGGGTCAACAGGCTCCGGTTACCCCGGTCCTCCACCGCCACCCAGGCCAGAGTCAGCGGGCGGTTGGCACCCCATACCGGCGCGCCCAGCGATGCCAGGGCCCGGTTGACGCCGACCGCACCAAAGCCCATTCGCAGCCGGGACTGACCGGCTTCGCTGCCCACCTGATAGCCCTGCAACAGGCTTTCGGCCTCTGCCAGCACCTTGTCGATACCGTCCAGCTGCAGCACATTCCGGCTACCTGACACCCGCACCATTACCTGGCGCAGACCTTCCGCATAGCCCTGCTGAAGAGCCGCTGCCGAACTGCTTTCAACCGGCACATCCGCGTTGTACAGGCCGGTTACCGGCACTGCAGACGCCGGTGCCGCCATCGCCATCAACCCGACCAGCATCGTGGCCAGGACCAGGCGAAAGCTATAATATTTCTGTCGTGATTCAGTCATGTAACACCCTGCCGTTCCCATGATTGGCGCACAGGATACACCATCACCTTTGACTAGAGTAGCAAGCCCCGGTTGCAGGTTGGCAATATAAGAAGGCTGATTCCTGCCACTAACC
>CAYUNQ010000066.1:4868-11381 GCA_964446185.1 uncultured Marinobacter sp.
TCCATTTGGACCCCCCGTGCGCACCTGTTAAAATCCGCCGCTTGACCCACAGGCCAACGGTTAACATTCCATGAGCGAACAGAAGCCCTCCCTTACCTATCGTGATGCTGGCGTTGATATTGATGCCGGCAACGAACTGGTCAGCCGCATCAAGAACACTGCAGCCCGGACCCGCCGTCCTGAAGTGCTCGGCGGTCTTGGCGGTTTTGGTGCGATGGTATCCATTCCGGCAGGTTACAAGGATCCGGTACTGGTATCCGGCACCGATGGCGTGGGCACCAAGCTTCGCCTGGCCATGCAACTGCAGAAGCACGACACCATTGGTATCGACCTGGTGGCCATGTGCGTGAACGACCTGGTTGTCGGTGGTGCCGAACCCCTGTTCTTCCTGGACTACTACGCCACCGGTAAGCTGAACGTCGACATTGCCGCCCAGGTAGTAGAAGGCATTGGCAAGGGCTGCGAGCTTTCCGGTTGCGCCCTGGTCGGTGGTGAAACTGCCGAAATGCCGGGCATGTACGAAGGCGAAGACTACGACCTCGCCGGTTTCTGCGTAGGCGTGGCCGAGCGCAGCGAAATTATCGATGGCAGCCGGGTTCAGCCTGGCGATGTGCTGCTGGCGCTGGGCTCTTCCGGCCCCCACTCCAACGGTTACTCCCTGGTCCGCAAGATCATCGAAGTAAGCAACGCAGACCTCAGCCAGCCCATGGGCGACACTACCCTGGCCGATGCGCTGATGGCACCTACCCGCATTTACGTGAAGAACCTGCTGCAACTGATCCGCGAAGTAGACGTGCGCGCTCTCTGCCACATCACCGGTGGCGGCCTGCCCGAGAATATTCCCCGGGTACTGCCGGCAGGTACTGTTGCCGCTATCGATACCCAGAGCTGGGAACTGCCCCCGGTATTCCAGTGGCTGAAAGACACCGGCGGCGTGGCCATCGAAGAAATGTACCGCACCTTCAACTGCGGCATTGGCATGATCGTGTGTGTTCCGGCCGACCAGAAAGACCTCGCCATCGACACCCTGAATGCCATGGGTGAGAAGGTATGGCAGGTTGGCGTCATGGAAGCTGCGAGTGCCAGCGACGCTGAGCCGAAGGTGCGCTATGCACCGGAGCTGCTGAAGGCATGATGGCAGACCCAGCACCGCTACCGACCATTGTTGTTCTTGCTTCTGGCAGCGGCACCAACCTTCAGGCCCTGATCGACGCCAGCCGTGAGCGGGACTTCCCCGGCGAAATCATCGCGGTTGGCTGTAACCGTCCCGGCGCATTTGCGCTGGAGCGGGCAGCCCAGGCAAACATCAAAACCTTCGTACTGGACCACAAGAAATACGGCTCCCGCGAAGAGTTTGATGGCGCCCTGATGGCAGAACTGCGCCGGCTGAGCCCGGATGTCATTGTTCTCGCCGGCTTCATGCGCATCCTGACAGCTGACTTCGTTCGTGCCTTCCGGGGCCGGATGCTGAACATCCACCCTTCCCTGTTGCCCGCCTATACCGGCCTGAATACCCACCAGCGGGTACTTGAAGCCGGCGACAAGGTTCATGGCGTATCCGTGCACTTCGTCACCGAAGAGCTCGATGGCGGCCCGGTCATCGCCCAGGCTGAAGTCGAGGTCAAGCCGGACGACAACGCAGAGTCACTGGCCGAGCGGGTACAGCAGCAGGAACATGTGCTTTACCCCATTGTGGTGCGCTGGTTCTGCGAAGGCCGCATTCAGCTGACCGCCGACGGCGTCCAGTTTGACGGCAAACTTTTGCAACACCCTATGCGGCTGACAGCCAGCTGAACAGATTGTCATCCTCCTGAGCACCGGGAGCAGCTAGACTGTCGCAAGCATAGACAGAGAAAGAGGCTCCCGGATGTATAGAAACTCAGCTGTCCCCAGAATTTCCGCCTTGCTGGCCGGGCTTTTGCTCGGCCTGCTCGCCGTCACCACATCAGCGGCCAGCACCACCAGCCCGGAACTTACGCCCTACGAGGCCAGCTATACGGCTTCCATGTCCAAAGGCGTCAGCCTGAATGGCCAGGGCGTGCGCACACTTACAGATCAGGGCAACAACGTCTGGCTGTACCGTACAGACGTAGACTCGTTCATTGCCAACATCGACGAGTCACTGGTTTTCAAATGGCAAGACGGCCAGGTGATACCCCTTCGTTACCGTTACCGGTTGTCCGGCTTCCTGATGAGGACTCGTGAGCAAGCCATCGATTTTGACTGGCAGAACGGCGTCGCCAAGGGCTCCTACCGGGGCAAGTCGTTCAATGTTGAGCTGAAGGAAGGCACCCTGGACCCGCTGGGCTACCAGCTGCAGCTGCACCAGGATCTGAAAGCAGGCAAACGGGACGTCACCTACCATGTGCTCGACAAGGGTGACTACGATGAAGACCGGTTCTCGGTGATTGATGAAGACAGCCTCAGCGATCGAGGCCGCACCATGAACACCCTGAAAGCGGAAAAAGTTCGCGGCGAGAATGCCCGGCGCCAGACCCTGATGTGGTTTGATCCGGCCCAGGACTATCTGCTGGTCCGGCTGCTACAGGTAGAGCCAGACGGCAGCGAATACGAATTGAAGCTTAAAGACGCCCGGGTTCAGGACTGACCGGCCCGGCCGAACTCCCGCCACACCGCCTTGACCTCGTCCGCGATGATACGCAGGCCTTCCGCGACCTGCGCATCATCCTGGGAGTAGGTAACCCGCAAGCATTCGTGACGATGCTTCCAGTCATCATCCTGCAGACCCGGGAAGAAATAGTGCCCGGACACCACCAGCACACCCCGCTCTTTCAGGCGCTGATAAAGCTCCAGGCTGGAAATCGGCAAATCCGGAAACCACAACCACAGGAACATGGCGCCTTCAGGTTTGTGGATGTACCAGCGGCAATTGTCTTCACCCATCGCCTCACGGAAAGCGGCAACCGCTTTCTGCATTTTGGCCTGATAGAAGGGGCACACCACATCGCGGCTCAGCGACAGAATCTCCCCTGACCGTACCAGCGGCTCCGCCAGCATGGCACCAAAACTGCCAGTGGCCAGGTTCATGATGGCGTTAATGCCAGCCAGTGCCTTGATGATGGGCTTTGCGGCAATCACGATACCGGTACGGGCAGCCGGCAACCCAAGCTTGGACAGACTCAGGCACAGAATGATCTGCTCGTTCCAGGTGGGCTGGGCATCGACAAACAGCAGGCTCGGGAACGGCGTTCCGTAGGCGCCGTCAACAATCAGGGGGATATCCTGCTGTCGGGCCATTTCTTCGAGCCGCGCCAGTTCTTCATCGGTAATCACGTTACCGGTGGGGTTGGTGGGACGGGATACACAGATCGCACCGGTTTCACCGGTGACCTCCACCGCATCAAAGTCCACCCGGTATTTGAACTCGTGGGCATCGGTAAACGAAATATCCGGCTGCACCGCCCTGAACAAGTCTGAGTCGATGCCCGCATCGGCATAGCCGATGTATTCTGGTGCCAACGGCAACAGAATATGCTTGCGCTGGCCCTCGCCATACTCGCCGCCAAACATGTTGAACAGCATGAAGAAGGCGGCCTGGCTGCCATTGGTCAGGGCGATATTTTCCGGCGTCAGGCCCCAGCTGTATTCCTTGTTCAGCAAGTCCGCCAGTGAGGCAATGAACTGTTTCTCACCCTGAGGGGGGTCGTAAATCCCCACCAGCCGGCGCATCTGCCCTTCATCCGCCGCGATACCCGCCAGAATTTCCTGCACCCGCTCCTGAATCTCCGGGATATGTCCGGGGTTGCCGCCGCCCATCATGATCATGCCTTCGCCAGAGGCCATGGCATTACCGAGATCATCCATCAAGGAGGTAATGCCGGCATCGGCGGTGAATTTCCGACCAAAAGCAGAGAGTTTCATGGCGTTTATCCGTTTAACAGGCAATTCAACAGGTAGCTGGCAAGTCTAAACTGAGCCGAAACGGCTCAGCTATCGAGGGAAATACCGAGATTACTGACGCCATCGTTGGCGGCAACCGCTTGCAGCTCAGAAATAAACTCTTCCATTGGGGTGCGCTGGCGCTTGAGGGCAAGCACCGTGTCACGCTGGAACAGCTTGTCTTCTTTGAGCAGGGGGTGCTGCTCGAACAGGCGGATCAGTTCGTCGTCATCCATGCCCTCACCCTCGGACATCTCGACGAAATCCATCACAGTTTTGGTCGCCAGGTGCGACGCTTCGGTAGCCCGGTGCTTGTTGGGATTCAGGCGATTGAGCAGGGCTTGCTCCAGCAACTGGCAAAAATCAAAGGCCGGGTACACGCCGTAGGCATCGTAGTCCTCTACGGTGGGGCTGAGGCTCTCGAGCTTGGCGAGCAACTGGGGGATGGCCGCTTCAGAGGCATCCTGTTGCAGAGTTCCCCAGGCAAGATCGAGCAACTGGCGCATTTTGCCGCCGCTTTTCATGCCTACGGCATCTGCGAACAGGGCATAGTTGGGAAAGGCCCGTTCGGCCAAAGTCAGCAGGAAGGCGCACTCGCGCCAGCCCTGCAGTTGTGAGACGGCTTTAAGAAACTGGTTGGCGTTCATGTCCTGGGCAGGGTCACGCCGGTCTGGCCAAGGTACTTGCCACCGCGGTCTTTGTAGCTGGTTTCACAGATTTCGTCTGATTCAAAGAACAGCATCTGGGCCACACCTTCGTTGGCGTAGATTTTCGCCGGCAGGTTGGTGGTGTTGGAGAATTCCAGGGTAACCTGACCTTCCCACTCTGGCTCCAGCGGGGTGACGTTGACGATGATGCCGCAACGGGCGTAGGTGCTTTTGCCGAGGCAGATAGTGAGCACGCTTCTGGGGATGCGGAAGTATTCCACGGTACGCGCCAGGGCGAAGCTGTTCGGCGGTATCACGCAGACGTCGCTGGTGATGTTAACGAAGCTGTTTTCGTCGAAGTTTTTGGGGTCGACGGTGGCGCTGTGAACGTTGGTGAAGATTTTGAATTCGTTGCTGCAGCGTACGTCGTAGCCGTAGCTTGAGGTGCCGTAGGAGATGACTCGGCCTTTTTCGTTTTCCCGAACTTGTCCGGCTTCGAAGGGTTCGATCATGCCGTGCTGTTCGGACATCCGGCGGATCCACTTGTCGGATTTGATGCTCATGGTGAATTCTCGTTTCCAGCTGGTGGGAAAATTGGGGCGTAGTTTACCTTGTCCCTTGGTGGCTGTCGAAGTGTTGGAGTCTGGTTCTCGTAGCCTTCCCCCTTTGGTGCTTGGCAGGAGCAGAGATGGCTTTCCAAAAAACGCTACAAGCTCATCCCTGAGCGCTTCACTCCGGCCATCCATGGCCTCCGAGATTTTTGGAAAGCCATCTCTGCCCCTGCCTTTCAAATCCCGGAGAAACCGCTGCTAACCGCTCATTCTTCAGGGCTCAAATACAGAAACACTGGAGATAGTCCCGCCGAGATTGCGCTCCCGCGTGGACAGCTCTGCACCTACCCTTCGGGCAATATCGCGATACCGCCTCGCCACTTCCGAATCCGGTTCGGCCACCACCGTGGGCTTACCGCTGTCGGTCTGTTCCCGGATGGTCATGTGCAGGGGCAGCTGGCCCAGCAGGACGGTTTGGTATTCTTCTGCGATGCGTTCGCCGCCGCCGTGGCCGAAGAGGGGTTCTTCGTGGCCGCAGTTGGAGCAGATGTGGACGCTCATGTTTTCGACGACGCCGATCACCGGGATGTCGACTTTGCGGAACATTTCGATGCCTTTTTTGCCGTCCAGCAGGGCAATGTCTTGCGGGGTGGTGACGATGACGGCGCCGGTTACCGGGACTTTCTGGCCGAGGGTGAGCTGGATGTCGCCGGTGCCGGGGGGCATATCGACGATGAGGTAGTCGAGTTCATCCCACAGGGTTTGCTGGAGCAGTTGCATAACGGCGCCGCTGACCATGGGGCCGCGCCAGGCCATGGGGGTTTTGTCGGTGGTGACGAAGGCCATGGAGTTGGCTTGCAGGCCGTGGGCTTTGATGGGTACGAAGTATTTGTTTTCGCGAACGTCCGGGCGCTGGCCTTCGGGGACGCCGAGCATCATGCCGATGCTGGGGCCGTAGATATCGGCGTCGAGGATGCCCACTCTTGCGCCTTCGGCTTGCAGGGCTAGGGCGAGGTTGACCGCTGTGGTAGATTTGCCCACGCCTCCCTTGCCGGAGGCTACCGCGATGATGTTTTTCACGCCCGGTACGGCCGGGAGGTCTTTGTTGATTTTGCAGGCTTGGATTTTTTGGCCCACGTGGACTTCGGCGCTTTCAACGCCGGCGACAAATTCCAGGGCATTGGCGACGATCTGTTTCAGGCCGCCGGCGATGCCTTTTGAAGGGTATGGCAATTCGACCATCAGGGTGACTTTGCCCTGTTCGTCTGCGCTCAGGCTTTTTACCGCGCCCAGTTCGTAGAGGTCTTTGTTCAGGTACGGGTCCCGGTATTCTTTTACGGCGGCCTCAAGGGCCTGCTGGGATATCTGGGTCATCGGGGTCTCCGGAATAAGCACATAAGCTTGATTGCAGGTGA
>CAYUNQ010000067.1:0-11316 GCA_964446185.1 uncultured Marinobacter sp.
GACGGCATGCCGACCTACCACCTGGCCAACGTGGTGGATGACCACCTGATGGGCATCACCCACGTGTTGCGTGGTGAGGAGTGGATTAACTCTGCGCCCAAACACAAGCTGCTGTACCAGTACTTTGGCTGGGATATGCCAGAGCTGTGCCACTTGCCGCTGCTGCGTAACCCGGACAAGAGCAAGCTGTCGAAGCGCAAGAACCCCACCAGTATCAACTTCTATGAGCGCATGGGCTTTTTGCCGGAAGCGGTCACCAACTATCTGGGCCGGATGGGCTGGTCCATGCCGGATGAGCGTGAAAAGTTCACCCTGGATGAGATGATCGAGAACTTCGACATCCAGCGTGTGTCCCTGGGTGGCCCGGTGTTTGATGTAGAGAAACTGCGCTGGCTGAACGGCCAGTGGATTCGTGATGAGCTGAGCGATGAGCAGTTCATGGAGCGGATGCACCAGTGGTGGTTCAACCGTGACGACCTGAAAGCCCTGGTGCCGCACATCAAGGGCAGGGCAGAGGTGTTCTCTGATGTGGCGCCCATGGCCCAGTTCATGTTCAGTGGCATGCTGAACCTGAAGCCGGAAGACTTCGCCCACAACAAGCTGGATGAAAGTCAGATCCGCCGGGTGCTGCAGTTCACCCTGTGGAAACTGGAAGCCCAGCGCCACTGGAGCAAGGACACCATCTTTGCCGACATCAAAGCCCTGGCCAAGGCACTGGACCTGAAGATGGGGGATTTCATGTTCTCGATCTTCGTGGCGATTGCCGGTACACCCAATTCCTGGTCGGTGATGGACTCCATGGCCCTGCTGGGCCCGGACATGACCCGCTCCCGTTTGCGCCATGCCCTGGATGTGATGGGTGGGTTTTCCAAGAAAGAAACCAAGAAAGTAGAGAAAGAATACGCCGCTTTGGGTATTTAATAAGCGGTTTGTCGGTTAATTGAACGATGTGGACAGGGATGTTCAAAAAACTTTAAAAAAAGCGAAATCAGGTGTTGACGCCCTAGGGGCGGATCCTTAATATACGCATCCGTTGAGGGGCCATAGCTCAGCTGGGAGAGCGCAACACTGGCAGTGTTGAGGTCAGCGGTTCGATCCCGCTTGGCTCCACCAATTTCTAGTCCCCTTCGTCTAGTGGCCTAGGACTCCGCCCTTTCACGGCGGCAACAGGGGTTCGAACCCCCTAGGGGACGCCAATTAGGCTTGACGGTTTAGTCCACCGGATAGCCATCAAAAAAACCGCCTTCGGGCGGTTTTTTTGTGTCTTCGGGGTCAGACTCCCCAACGGGGGTCTGACCCCCATTCTCCCAGTTCTGACGTTACCCCCTGTTCTCCCGATTCTCCGAGTTAGAGGGGTCAGACCCCCGTTGGGGAGTCTGACCCCTAGTCCCCTAATCCCCCTAGCGGGCGGCAATCGCTCCCTTGCCCACACCCTCATACGCCTTCACGCGAATCTCGTCGTCCGGAAACTCTGCCTTCAGTGTGTCGGCAATATGCGCAGCAATCAGCTCTACGGTGGTGTCGGTGTCCAGCATGTACACCCGGCTTTCCGGCAGGGTGAGGGCAAACTCGCCCTGGTTGGCTTCGTATTCGAAGGTGATGTACGCCACGCCGTCGTCGCCCACGTAGCGGCGGGTTACGTCTTCTTCGGTGCCTACGTAGACATCCTTCCACAGTTGGGCCCAGCGGTTTTCCAGGTCGTAGTCCCGGTGGCCGTTGCGGTCTATGCGGATGGGGGAGCGGTGGCCGTGGGCGATGCGCTGGCAGTTGCCCAGGTGTTTCTTCAGGCCGTGTACGTAGTGGTAGTAAGCGCCTTCGATGATGTCTTCCCGCAGGTTGATCTCCACAGAGGTGACGTTGCCTGGCAGTACCGCCATCAATTCTTTTTCCAGCAGGGCGGCCACGGCAGAGGGGACTACCCGGTCTGCAGACAACCACACCACGGCTTCATCCGGTGATCGGTGTTCAAGGCGGCTGCCGTCGGTTAGGTCCCAGGTGAATGTGTCCGGGGTTTCTTCATCCCAGTGCAGGCCTTCGTAGCCGCGGGGAATCACCAGGCGGTGGTCTACCCGCTCGTCGATCACCCGTTTGATGGTGCGTTTTACCAGGCTGAAATCGAACACCATGCCCTGGTCGTCCAGGTCGCCGCCTAGCACCACGTCGGTAATCCAGCTTTCACCCACAAGGCCCCGGGCCGGGTCCAGGTAGGCGAAGTCAATCACGGTGAGGTTGTCGACAAAGAGGTGATTCATGAAGGGCCTGGCTGATTTGGTTGCATGGTGGCGGAATTCTAGCAAAAATCGCGTGATTCAGCAGTTTACTGCAGCTATCCACGTGATTAAGGAACCCGGCATCTTAACCATCAACCCCTGTCCTCTCGATCAGCAGTTTCCGGCATTGGTGCTGGCGGCGGGCCGTGCCTCCCGTATGGGGCGCTATAAGCAGTTGTTGCGGGTGCCGGGGCGAGGCACTTTGCTGGATAACGCTATTGGCCAGGCCCGGCAGTTGTCGGGGCAGGTAAGTGTGGTGGCGGGCGCCGGGTACCCTCTGGTGCGCTTTCGCTGCCACAGGCAGCCGGCTAGCTGGATTATGTGCGAGAACTGGCAGGGTGGGATGGCGGAATCCCTGAAGGCCGGTGTGGCGGCCCTGGCGCCGCAGGCGCTGGGGGTGTTTGTGGTGCTGGGCGATCAGCCGTTACTGGATTCTGAAGGCCTGGCACAACTTGCCCGGCTGGCACGGGAAGAGCCGAAGCAGCCTTTGGGGGCGGATTATGGCCGCAGAGCAGGGGTTCCGGCGTGGATTCCAAAGGCCTTGTGGCCGCAGGTGTTTCAGTTGGAGGGCGATGCCGGAGCCGGTGCTATTCTGAATCGCGTGGGAGCTGCCCGGGTAAAAATTGCCGGGGTGCAACGGGATGTTGACACCCCCGGCGAGTGCAGAGTTAGACGCCAAACAGCCCTGACAGCCAGGCAATGCCGACGCTGAAAATGCCCAGGCTCACGGCCAGGCCCAGCGTGTAGATGCGGGAGTTGGCCGAGCGCTGCTGCGATACGTACAGGTCGATGGTGCGCTGGGCGATGTCTTCCGCGGTTTCCCGGGAGATTTCGTGGGCCTGCTGGATGGCTTCGGATTGCAGGGTTTGCCAGAACTCGGTGTCGATGGTCTGCACGTTGGTGATGTGGTCTTTAAGCTCGGCCATGTGGTCCGGGGTAAAGCCGGCCGTTTTGGCGAGTTCTTTCTTCAGGGCCGACATTTCCCGGCCCAGGTTCATGTTCACTTCGGCGGCTACGTCATCACGCAGGTGACGGGTGCGCTCGTCTATCATCGCAGACAGGGCATTCAGCCGCTCTTCCATCTCGGCTTCCTGCTTGCTGCG
This sequence comes from uncultured Marinobacter sp., assembly GCA_964446185.1. GTDB lineage: Bacteria > Pseudomonadota > Gammaproteobacteria > Pseudomonadales > Oleiphilaceae > Marinobacter. The sequence goes on from CAYUNQ010000067.1 coordinate 3,374, forward strand.
GGTGTCGTCCAGAGCTCGTTTCAGGTGGTCGTACTGCTCATCAAACAGATCGCTCAGCAGCTCGTGCAGGCGGTTGTTGATGTTGGTTCTTACCGCCGAACGGGATATCTGCTCGATCAGGTCGCTGGTGAGCGGAACCACATCGGCACCGGCGTGGCCGTTCAGGTTAATCTCGGACTTTGGCGCAACGTCCGCAGCTTCCGCTTCGTTCAGGTTGGTCAGGGGCTCTGGCAGGGTGCCTTGCTCAACGTCGTTGGCCAGCTCCTGAAGGGTTTTCTCCAGGCCATCGGTCTGGGGCGGCTTGGTGAGAATGCTGTAGATGCCGAAGTTGCGGGCCTCGTCGGTGAAATCGGAGGATTTCTTGGAGGTGCACATGATTATCGGAATGCCGGCGGTCTCCGGGTTGCCTTTGATGGCCTTGGTGGCTTCTACGCCATTCATGCCAGGCATCAGATGGTCCATGAAGATCACATCCGGGTGGCCATGATTTTTCAGGAAGTCGAGCGCTTCCTCGGCAGAGCTTGCCATGTTTACTTCCATGTCGCGACTTTCCAGCAGTTTGCTTAGTGCAAACCTTGCTACTTTGGAGTCGTCCACAAGCAGAGCATTTTTGATTGCCATGTCACTTCCTCAACCTGTAACTGCAAATCCGTGGGTGCTGCGACCGGGTTTTTGATTACCAGCCTTCCAGTTGCGGGCACTGGGTGGCCCGGTAACTCTTTTCCCGGTAACACACGCCGGGTTCCGTTGAGCGGGCGGTAAATACCTCGCCTGCTGCGGTGGTCAGGCGAACTTGTCCATAGGGTTCGCCGTGGCGGAAAGTGGCTTCAATGGAGCTGCCATTGGGGTTGCGCAGCAGCCCCAGGCCATGGAACTTGCCTTCCATGTATTGCCCATCGTACTTCTTCCCGTCTGCAAAAATCTCTATGCCCTGGCCGTGGAATTGGCCGCTGGAGAATTCGCCATCATAGGTGCGGCCATCGGGGTAGGTCAGGGCGCCCTGGCCGTGGAACTGGCCGTTGCGGAATCCGCCCACGTACAGCATGCCGTTGGCGCTGGTCAGTGAGCCCTGGCCGTGCAGTTTGCCCTGGGCCCAGTTGCCGGTCAGGGTGTCGCCGTTGGCGCGGGCCAGGGTGCCTTTTCCGTGGTATTGGTTGCGTTCGAAAAGGCCGTTGTAGCGACTGCCATCCGGATGCCAGGCGGTGCCTTCACCGTGGAACTTGCCATCGATAAAGTGGCCTTCGTAACGCAGGCCGGTATCGTCTTCGTAAGTGCCATCGCCGGTTTTAACGCCACCCAGCCACTGGCCGTTGCGGAATTCAACGCGGGTGAGTTCTTCCAACTGGCCAACCAGGGTCATCTGCTGGCCGGCGGACAGGGCTACGGAGCTGGTCCAGGGCTGGAAGCCTGGCTTGCTGATGGTGACGTTGTATTGGCCCGGGTCCAGTTCGAGGTCGAGCCGAGTGGCACCGTAGTTGCGGCCGTTAATGGTGACTTCATCGCCAACTACGTTAGAGCGCAGCACCAGTTTGCCGGTGGTGGCAGGCTCGGGCTCCGGTTCTGGTTCTGGTTCTGGTTCTGGTTCGGCTTTTGGCCGGGCAGCCGGTGCCGCGACATCCCCAGTAGCCGCAATGGCAGCTACCGGCTCGGCAATGGCGAGAATTTCGGGTTCTTCCGGCACGGGGTCAATGGTGAAGGTTTCCGCCGTCAGCGGCTGTTCGGGCTCTGGCTCTGGCTCTGGCTTGTCGGCTTCAGCCGGTGCTGGCTCTGCGCTGGCTTTGGCAATGGCGCCCTGAATTTCTGGCGCACTTGCGACCGGCACCATAATGTCTTTGCGTACCGAGGCAAATCCGGCGGTAACCAGTAGCATTAGGGCAAGCGCGTTGATGAACAGCAGTGGTCTGAAATCGACCATGATGAAACCTCGTGATCCATACGTTCCGGATGCTTTTGTTATGGTTTCATCTTAACCACTGTCTGCAACGTTATGTAACAGAAACCGCCTGGAGTTGGCCAGAATGCTGGCCAAATCACACTTTGTCCGGAAGCGGGTCATGGTTAACCTGCTCCCACGCCTTCATGTACACATCGGCTTCATATTCGTAGGGGGACCGGAACGGGGTCAGAATGAAGTCGAACACCAGGAAGAAGCTGCCGATGGACAGCCAGGCAAGGGTCAGGGTGCTCAGGGTATTGGCCTGTTGTTCGGGGTTGGAAGCAACGAACTCCTGCAGCATGGGGATCAGGCTGTTGGCCATCACCACCGGGTTGAAGCTGGACAGCACAAACGGTAGCCAGAAGGCAATCACAATCGGGAAGAACCCGTAGCACCACAGGGCCCGGCGCAGCAGATAAACGGCAACTTCCTTGCGGAATTGCTGTCTGAGTTCCGGCGTCTTGCGGATCTGCTCCAGGTACCGGCGGCGCTCGGCCCACCAGGCGGCTACTTCAGGGGAGTCTATGTGCTTTTGGGTATGGTCTGTCATAAATCGGCAGGCTACCTTGTTGAGTCCGTTCCGTGCATCATATCCGATAGTACGTGTTACCCTGTAATTCTCCAATTGTTCAATACACAGGATCGTTTTAATGGCTGCAGCGACAGACAACGCAATCCATCCGGCTTTCGAGAAAATTCGCAGTCACCGGATTGGCACCCTTAACCTGGAGGTTGAGGAATATCGCCACAAGAAAACCGGTGCCCGCCATCTCCACCTGGCGGCAGATAACGACGAGAACGTGTTTTTCGTGGCCCTGCGTACCTTTCCGATGGACTCCACCGGTGTTGCGCACATTCTCGAGCATACGGCGCTGTGCGGCAGTGAGCGTTATCCCGTTCGCGACCCGTTTTTCATGATGATCCGGCGTTCCCTGAATACCTTTATGAACGCCTTTACCAGCAGCGACTGGACCGCCTACCCGTTCGCCAGCATGAACCGCAAGGATTTCGACAACCTGTTGTCGGTGTACCTGGATTCGGTGTTTTTCTCCAGGCTGGACCCGCTGGACTTTGCCCAGGAAGGCCATCGATTGGAGTTCGACAAGCCGGATGACCCGTCCAGCGACCTGGTGTACCGGGGCGTGGTGTATAACGAAATGAAGGGGGCCATGAGTGCGCCTACTTCTCAACTGTGGCAGAACCTGACCAGCCACTTGTTCCCGACCACCACCTACCACTACAACAGTGGCGGTGAGCCGGACCACATCGTCGACCTTACCTACGACGACCTGGTGAAGTTCTACAAGCACCACTACCACCCGAGCAACGCGATCTTTGCCACCTATGGCAACATCCCGGCTTACGAGCACCATGAAAAGTTCGAGGAGCTGGCCCTGAAGCGGTTCGACAAGCTGGACATCGAATTGCCGGTAAGGGACGAAAAGCGCATGTTCGCCCCCATGCGGGTAGAGCAGGGCTATGCGGTGAATGACGGCGAAGGCACCGAGAACAAAACCCACATTGTGATGGGCTGGTTGCTGGGCCACAGCTTTGATTTGCAGGAAAACCTGGAAGGCCAGTTGCTGTCTTCCGTCTTGTTGGAAAACAGTGCATCACCGCTGATGCGGGCGCTGGAAACCACCGATCTGGGCCACGCGCCATCGCCCATGTGCGGGCTGGAAGATTCCAACCGGGAAATGACTTTCGTGTGCGGTATTGAAGGTAGTGAGCCCGAGCGCCGGGCCGAGCTGGAGCAGCTGGTGGAGTCTACCCTGCAGAAGGTGGTCGACGAGGGCATCAGCCAGGAGCGACTGGAAGCCATTCTGCACCAGCTGGAACTGCATCAGCGGGAGATTGCCGGGGATAGCTTCCCGTATGGTTTGCAGCTGATCATGCACGCGATTTCCCCCATGGTGCACGGCGGCGATCCGGTGGAGCTGCTGGACCTTGAGCCGGTACTGGCTACCCTGCGTGAAAAGATCAAAGACCCGGACTACGTGCCGAGCCTGATTCGTCGCAAGCTGCTGGATAACCCGCACCGGGTAACCCTGACTCTGCGCCCGGACGAAAACCTGGAAAGCCAGCACCAGAAGGCCATCCGGGAAACCCTCGCCAAGCGCAAGGCCAGCCTGAGCGAAGACGAAGTGCAGCAGATTGTCGAGCGGGCACAGGCGCTGGAAGAACGCCAGCTGCGCAAGGACGACGATTCCATTTTGCCGAAAGTCGGGCTGGACGATGTGCCCCTGCAGATGCCGGAGCCGGTAGGCAGTTATGATGCCGAGATTGGCGCTACGGTTTATGCCAGAGGCACCAATGGCCTGGTTTACCAGCAGGTGGTGCTGCCGCTGCCGGCCCTGAGCAAAGACGAACTGCTGCTGTTGCCTTACTACACCACCCTGATTTCCGAACTGGGCTGTGGCGACCTGGACTACCTGCAGATGCAGGACCGTATTTCCGCGGAATCCGGCGGCATTGGCGCATCCTTTACCGCCAAGGGCCGGATTGATGATGTACAGGACATGTCCGGTTACCTGATCTTCAGTGGCAAGGCCCTGGCCCGCAACAGCGCGCCGCTGACCCGCCTGCTGAAAGATGTGTATACCGGTGTGCGGTTTGACGAGCACGATCGCATTCGCGAAATTGTGGCCCAGGCCCGTGCCCGCCGTGAACAGGCGGTAACCGGCAGTGGCCACGCGCTGGCCATGGGTGCGGCAGCCCAGGGTCTGAGCGCCGGCGCCTGGCTGACTTTCCGGTTAGGTGGACTGGAAGGGATTCGCGGCACCAAGGCTCTGGACAAGTCTCTGAAAGACGAGCAGGCGCTGAAGGATTTCTGCGCCAGGCTGGCCGCGCTGCACGACAAGATCCGCAACCAGAGCCGCCAGTTCCTGCTGATTGGCGAAGATGGCCAGCTGGCCCCCATGCTGGACGAACTGAAAGCCTGCTGGCAGGGTGAAACCGGTCAGGTCAGCGAAAGCTGGAGCATAGAGCCGGTGACCTACAACACCCGGGAGGCCTGGTTGACGTCTACCCAGGTGAACTTCTGCGCCAAGGCGTACAGCACCGTTGCCGTGGATCATCCGGATGCGGCGGCGTTAACGGTACTGGGCGGTTTCCTGCGCAATGGCTACCTGCACCGGGCGATTCGGGAAAAGGGTGGCGCCTACGGTGGCGGTTCCGGGCAGGACAGTGTGAACGGCGTGTTCCGGTTCTTCTCTTACCGCGATCCGCGCCTGGCGGAAACCCTGGATGATTTCGATGCGGCACTCGAATGGCTGCGCACCGAACAGCATGATGCCCAATCCCTGGAAGAGGCCATTCTGGGTGTGATCGGCCAGCTCGACCGGCCCCGGTCACCGTCTGGCGCGGCCCGCCACGCCTTCCATAACGGTTTGTTTGGCCGCTCGCCTGAGCAGCGTGCCCGGTTCCGGGAACGGGTACTGGGGGTGACAATGGATGAACTGCGCCGGGTGGCCGATACCTGGCTGAAGCCGGAAAACGCCAGCGTGGCCGTAGTCACCAGCCCGGACAACCGGGAGGTTGCCGAAGGGCTGGGGCTGGCTATCCAGGAACTCTAACGGTGACGTTTCAACCCGGTGGTTACCATAATCCGGGTTGAAATCTCTTCCACCGAGTAGGCGGTGGTGTTCAGGTAGGGGATGCGTTCCCGCTTGTACATCAGCTCGATCTCTTCGATCTCGTGCATGCACTGCTGGATGGACGAGTACCGGGAGTTGGGCCGCCGCTCGTTACGGATGGTGGCCAGCCGCTCCGGCTCGATGGTCAGGCCGTACAGCTTTTCTTTATGGGGCCGCAGGGCCGCCGGCATTTTCTGGTCGTCCAGGTCTTCTTCGGTGATCGGGTAGTTGGCGGCCTTGATGCCGTACTGCAGGGCCAGGTACAGGCAGGTGGGGGTTTTACCGCTGCGGGAGGCGCCAATCAGGATCAGGTCGGCTTCGTCGTAGTGGCGGGTACGGGCGCCGTCGTCGTTATCCAGTGCAAAGTTGACCGCATGGATGCGCCGCTCGTAGCTGCCTTCGTTGTTGATGGAGTGGGACTTGCCCACCGAGTAAGACGACGACGAACTCAGTTCTTGCTCCAGCGGGCTCAGGAAGGTGCCGAAGATGTCGATCATAAAGCCTTCGGCGTCACTGATGATTTCCCGGATGGTGCTGTTCACAATGGTGTCGAATACCAGTGGGCGCTCGCCGTCTACTTCAGCGGCTTTGTTGATGCGGGTGACCATCTCCCGGGCTTTGTCTTCGTCGTCAATATAGGGCACGGTTACCCGCTCGAATTCGATCTTTTCAAACTGCGCCAACAGGGCGTGGCCCAGTGCTTCGGCGGTCAGCCCTGTGCCATCCGAGATAAAAAAAGCCGTTCTTTTCATGTTTTCTTTCCGTTCAGTTTTGGGCGAGTCCCTAGGTAATTCCCGCAGCTTACAGTATCATAGCCGCCATATTCGAGACTCCGCGCCACACAGACTTGAGGGAGACCACGCTTTGGAAGATTACATTATCTGGTTTGACCACCTGGGAATGTCCGATGTTGACCGTGTTGGGGGCAAGAACGCTTCCCTCGGTGAAATGATCAGTAATCTCGCCAATGCAGGTGTTACCGTTCCTGGCGGTTTCGCTACAACGGCACATGCTTACCGGGAATTCCTGGCCACTGACGGCCTGAAAGACCGCATCGACGAAGCCCTGGATGTCCTGGACGTTAACGATGTTAACGAGCTGGCCCGGGTTGGCGCACAAATTCGTCAGTGGGTGGTTGATACCCCGTTCCCTGATGTGCTTGATAATGCCCTGAAAGAAGCCTACGCGAAACTCCGGGACGGCAATGAGTCTATGGCCGTGGCGGTTCGTTCTTCAGCAACTGCGGAAGACCTGCCGGATGCATCCTTCGCCGGCCAGCAGGAAACCTTTCTGAACGTGGTGGGCTTCGAGCAGGTGCTGACTTCTGTGAAAGAAGTGTTTGCTTCCCTGTTTAACGACCGGGCGATTTCTTACCGGGTTCACCATGGCTTTGACCACAAACTGGTAGCCCTGTCTGCCGGTATCCAGAAGATGGTACGCAGTGAAACCGCGTCCAGTGGCGTAATGTTCACCCTGGATACCGAATCCGGCTTCCGGGACGTGGTGTTTATTACCTCATCCTATGGTCTGGGCGAGACGGTAGTGCAGGGCGCAGTTAACCCTGACGAGTTCTACGTACATAAGCCGACCCTCGAAGCCGGCCGCCCGTCGGTACTGCGCCGCAACCTGGGCAGCAAAGCGATCAAGATGGTTTACCATTCCGAGCCAGGCGAAGGTAAGTTTGTGGAAACCGTGAAGGTTGACCACGACGAGCGTAACCGTTTCTCCATTACTGATACGGAAGTGGAGGAGCTGGCCAAGCAGGCCATGATTATTGAAAAGCATTACCAGCGCCCGATGGATATCGAGTGGGCCAAAGACGGCGACGACGGCAAGATCTACATCGTTCAGGCCCGCCCTGAAACCGTCAAGAGTCGTGCCTCTGCCAACGTGATGGAGCGCTATCTGCTGAAAGAAACCGGCAAGGTGCTGGTTGAAGGCCGCAGTATCGGCCACAAGATCGGCAGTGGCCCGGTGAAGATTATCACCAGCATCAATGAAATGGATCGTGTTCAGCCCGGCGACGTGCTGGTTACCGACATGACCGACCCGGACTGGGAACCGGTAATGAAGCGGGCCTCCGCTATTGTGACCGATCGTGGTGGTCGTACCTGCCACGCGGCGATCATTGCCCGTGAGCTGGGTATCCCGGCGGTAGTCGGTTGTGGTGATGCCACGGAGCTGCTGAACGATGGCCAGGAAGTGACTGTGTCCTGCGCCGAAGGCGACACCGGTATGATCTACGAGGGTGCGCTGGACTTCGAACTGCGTGAGAACACCGTCGATTCCATGCCCAACATTCCGTTCAAGATCATGATGAACGTGGGCAACCCGGATCGTGCCTTTGACTTCCAGTCGCTGCCGAACGAAGG
>CAYUNQ010000068.1:0-11196 GCA_964446185.1 uncultured Marinobacter sp.
ACCCGACGCCGGATGTGGAGCAGACCATCGTCCAGGAAGAGTCCGGTTGCGATGCAGACCTTGCGAAGCAGCTGGTGGGGCTGGCAACCTCGTTGCGTAAGCTGAAAGACCACGACCTGGAAGAAGCAGCGTCTACCCGCCTGCTGATCCACACCGCATACCTGATCGCGTCCGGTATGCCCCACATCGAGGCTTGCCGGGCCGGGATGATCGAACCGCTATCGGATGACGCGGTGACTGTTAACGCACTGATGGAGGTGGTGTATGCAGTATTCGGGCAGTCCGAAGAGTGAATCTCCCGGGGCGATTGCCCCGGTTATCTGGTACTTGCTGAACCTGTTGGCGCTGCCAATTATCGGCTTCGTTGTGTTGCTGACGATCGCCATGAAATCCGGCAATGCCCATGCGTTGCGGCGGGCTCATAGCAAAGCGGCAGTTTATATGTCGATACTGGGTGCTGTGCTGATCAGCTCAGGTGTCGCCGCCTGCTGGTTCATCTACGGCAACACTGGTTTGTTCTGGACCTACGCGATCGTCTGGGCCGTCGTGCTGCACACGTCGTTCGTACTCTGGGGCATGATTTCCCTGGCGCAGGCCATAGGCAACAAGCCGCCTACTTTCCCGCGGCGGCTGCTGTAACTCCGGGTTCGGTGCCGGGCAGGGTCGGATAGGTCCTTCCAAAAAACGCTCCTTGCGGCACATCCATGTGGCGCTTGGGCTCCGCCATCCATGGCTCCGCACATTTTTGGAAGGACCTATCCGACCCTGCCCGCTGAACTTTCTTAGTGTATTCCGCGGAGGTTGGTATTAGCCTGTCAGATGAATTCCTGCCAGAACTCCTATCACCACAATCGCCCATCCCTGTGAGGCTAATCTCCAGCCCCATGGGGCGTGTTTCATTTCCATGAAGTGATCAACGAGTAAAACTGCTTTTACGATCACTAAAGCGAAGACCAGCCAGACCAATACAGACATATCGGCACCAGCTTGCATCGCCACAACCGGAGCCATGGTGCAGATCATCAGGGCGATATAAACCGCTAGCATCAGAAAGTCTCCTCAGGCCAGAACGTAGAGCATCGGGAACAGCACCAGCCACACCAGGTCGACCATGTGCCAGTAGGAGGCGCCGGATTCCATGCCGTTCATGTCGTCGCCGTTGTAGTCGCCTTTCTTCACCTTCACTGCCAACACCACGAGGATGATCTGGCCCAGTACCACGTGCATGAAGTGGAAAAAGGTGAGGAAGAAATAGAACATGAAGAAGGTGTCTGTGCCCAGATTGTAGCCGTTGGCGTAGAGGTCGGCGTATTCGTAGAGCTTGCCGAAGGTGTAGATGGCAGAGGCAGCGATGGCACCCCAGAGCAGTGCCGGGGTGCCGGCTTTGCGGTCGCGCAGGCGATGGACAGACAGGGCCACCAGATAACTGGCGGTGATCAGGCCGATGGTGTTGACCAGGCCAGTCCAGGGATGCAGGGCCGCCTTGCCGGCGGAGAAGGTGGCCGGGTCCATGCTTCGGGCCACGCCAAAGCCGATGAACAGGATGGCGAACACGGCCAGTTCGGCAAAGATGAAAAACCACACGGCGATGTCGCCGGGCAGGTGCCGCCCGCGGGCGGCTTGAACGTCAGCCATTACTTACTCCGTTAACGGGTCAGGTTCATGTACAGCTTGGGCAGCTGGCCGGGCAGCTGGGTCGGGTCTTTGATGACCACAAAGTTGCTGCTGCCGAAGACGTAGGGCAGGTATTCGTTGGCCTCTTCGTCGATGGTCACGCAGAAGGGGGTCAGGCCGGCTTTGTGGGCTTCCTGCACGGCCATGCGGGTGTCTTCCACGCCATATCGGCCTTCGTACAGGTCCAGGTCGTTGGGTTTGCCATCGGTCAGCAGCAGCAGGATTTTCTGGTGCTCGGGCCGAGCCTGCAGCAGTTTGATGGACTGGCGGATGGCGGCGCCCATGCGGGTGTAGTAACCCGGCTCCAGGGCCTGAATACGGCCTCGGGTGGTGTCATTGTATTGCTCGTCGAAGCCCTTGATGTGGTGGAAGCGGATGTGGTCGCGCCGTCGGGATGAAAACGCAAATAACGCAAACGGGTCCCGGCTGGCGGTGAGGGCTTCGCTCAGCAGTTGCAGGCCATCCCGGGCGATATCGATCACCCGCTGATTGTTGTTGATGTAGGTGTCGGTAGACAGGGAAATATCGGTCAGCACCAGGCATGCCAGGTCCCGCTGGTTCTGCTGGCAGTGGCGGAACAGCTTCTGGTCTGCCTCGCCCAGGCCGCGTTTGTGCTGCACCATGCGTTCCAGGCAGGCGTCCAGATCCAGTTCTTCACCTTCCAGTTGCCGGCGCTCCCACTGGCGCAGGGGTTTCAGTGCGCTGAACTGGCGGCGCAGGGTTTGCGCCGGGCGCTTCAGGTGCTCCGGCAACGGAGAGGGAGCAGCATCTTTACTCAGCATCGGCTGCAGGCAGCAGAATTTCTCCCGGTAGCCCTGCCGGCGCCAGTCCCACTCCGGCAGGTGAATACCGGGGCCAAGATGGAGGTCGTCGTTCTCCTCGGAGGGCAGGTCGAGGTCGAATTTGATGGCGGAGGATGCTTCCCTCCGGTCCTGGGACACGGAGATCATATCCATGTCGTCCGCGACTGCGTCGGCATCGTCTTCGTCGCTGTCGTCTCCGGCACGGTCGACAGGGATGAACTCGGACCAGGAGAACAGGCTTTCCAGCCGGAACAGCATGATGCCCTGGTCTTTATCGAAGGCATCTACCCGCTCGGCCCGGCGCCGTTTGCGCTTCTTGGCCAGGCCGCCGGATTTAGACTGGGTGTTGTCATCGCCAATAACCTGCCCGGTGAGCTTGCCCCGGCCTAACACCGGATACAGCCATAAGACGACCGGCCAGGGGTCGGTCAGGGCATCGGGCAAGTCGTCTACGCTGCCCGGGTGGATCAGCGCCTGGCGGATGGCGGCTTCACGTTCGGCCTCACGCCCCCGAAGGCTGTCCGGGGTGGGGCGCCAGCGCAGGGTGTGCTTCACCAGCCGCTGGTACATGGGCTCAAGGCCCGGCCAGCGGGCCAGCAGTTCCTGCACCATGGCCTGATTGCCCTTGAGCCAGCTGTGGTGGTTAATTTCCCCAAGCGAAGCCAGGGCCGCCAGCCAGAGATACAGCTCGCGGTTCACTTTGACTGACGGGAACAGGGCAAGGCGGTCAGGCAGGCGCAGGCTTTCTTCGTCACGCCAGGCCAGTTCGAATTTACGATGGGTGCCGGCCAGTTTTTGCAGGAATCGCCGGCGAATCTGGAAATGCCGGGGCTCGGCGGTTACCAGGCTTAAGGCCGGATCGCCGCCCATGGCCCGGAACAGTACGCCCAGGGTGCGGGCTTCGTCTTTCAGGTGCACGGCGTACTCGGGGAACTCGCCCATGGCCTGGCGGGTTACGTAGTCGTGCCATTTTAGTCCGACCCACTCTTCCATTTCGCTTCCTCGTATCAGGCCCGTGAACGGCGCGGTGTGGATTCCACCTGGCGCACGGGAATAAGCACCGTTTGCTTGCCAGGTTCGCCGGGCTCCCAGGTCAGCAGGGAACCTGCTGGGTTGTCTTTCTGCACCTCACGGCAGGCGCTCACGCATTGCAGGCACTGGGTGCAGCTGAATTTCGCCCGCTTGTGACTGCGGGTAGGCAGGCGCATGGGGCAGGCTTCATCGCAGGCCTTGGTGCAGTCCCGACAGGCGGCGGCCCGTTTGGTGTCGAAGGTAACCACGCGGCCCTTGCCGTTGGTCATCCAGGCAATGCTTTGCACCAGGCCAACGGCACAGCCGTATTTACAGAACAGGTGCCGGGCAAACAGAAAATCAAAGGTGAAGGCAGCCGTGGCCACCGCCAGGAAAATGGCCGGGTACAAGCCGATCTGGCCGGTGACCAGGTCGGTATACAGCGGAATGGGCGGCAACAGGTAAGACAGCAGCGCCAGTGCCCAGGAAAAGCCGATCAGCACACACACCAGTGTCAGGCCGGCCCAGTGCATGGCTTTTCCAGTATGCCCCTTGTTGAGGGCTTCCCACAGTGTGGGGCGGCCAGTGATGCGGGTCATCAGGTCGTTGATGGTTTCAACCACAGAGAAGTGCGGGCACAGCCAGCCGCAGTACAAACGCCCCCATTTGAAGGCAATCCACAGTGCCAGCGGCACCAGTGTCAGAATCGGGAGAACAAACCAGAACAGAATCTGGCTGGCTACTTCAGCCGGGGTACTTTGGGCGACCCAATCCAGGTTCAGGTTAAAAGACAGCGGGAAGCCCAGGAGGATAAACCGGGTTTCGGTTAAGTCGTAACGAAAGATGTTCAGGGCAGGCGCAAGCAGGAACAGCAGGAAGAAGGCGATGCGGGTAATCAGTCGCTTCTGCTGCAGGGTGTCTTTCGGATTAACGGTTTGCGCATGCACGGAGCTTGTCCAGGGGTTGGGGAATGTGCCGGGGCCACCAGGGCCCCGGCGGTTATTGCCTGATCAGGCGTCTTCAGTGGCAGGGCCACGGATTTCTTCTGCAGGACCTGCCTGGCCCTTGATGAAGAAGCTTCCGAAGTACACCACCAGTCCGGCCAGAAAGAAGGCACCGGCAACGAATCGCATCCAGTAGAACAGGGCAATCTGGTCCTGACCCGCCATGTAAGACAGGGCCTGGCCATCACCCGGGATGCGCTGCAGCCATACCTGCAGCACGCCAGCCGCTGTCAGGAACAGGGTGATGAACACCATAGAGATGGTCATCAGCCAGAAGCCCCACATTTCCACGACCTGTGCTGTATTGCTGTTGCCGTATGGGCGGCCCCGCATAATCGGCACGGAGTAGGAAATGATGGTCAGCACAATCATCACGTAAGCACCGTAGAAGGCCATGTGGCCGTGGGCTGCGGTAATCTGGCTGCCGTGGGTGTAGTAGTTCACCGGAGCCAGGGTATGCAGGAAGCCCCACACGCCAGCACCCAGGAACGCCATTACCGTGGTACCCATGGCCCAGAGCATAGCGGCCTTGTTCGGATGGTTGCGACGGCGACGGTTAATCATGTTGAAGGCAAACACCACCATCATGAAGAACGGCAGAGGCTCGATGGCAGAGAACACAGAGCCAATCCACAGCCAGTACTCAGGCGGCCCGATGAAGAAGAAGTGGTGACCGGTACCGAGGATGCCGGAGATCAGCGCCATGGCAATGATCAGGTACAGCCACTTCTCGATCACTTCGCGGTCTACACCGGTGAGCTTGATCAGCACGTAGGCCAGGATGGCGCCCATGATCAGTTCCCACACGCCTTCCACCCACAGGTGCACCACAAACCACCAGAAGTACTTGTCGGTAGCCAGGTTGCTGGGGTTGTAGAAAGAGAACATCCACAGCACTGCCAGACCGATCAGGCCGGTGATCAGTACGATGTTGACAACGGTTTTACGGCCTTTGAGGGCAGTCATCATGACGTTGTACAGGAAGCCTACACACACAACGGCAATACCGATCTTGGTTATCGTGGGCTGCTCGAGGAACTCACGGCCCATGGTCGGGAAGTATTCGTTGTAGGTGATCTTTGCCAGGCTGGAGTAGTCCACCAGCAGGTAGCCCAGAATAGTCAGAGTGCCGGCAACGGCGAATACCCAGAACAGAATCCACGCCAGCAAGGGGCTGTGCAGTTCAGTCTGCGCTTCTTCCGGAACCATGTAGTAGGTTGCGCCCATAAAGCCGAACAGCAGCCAGACAATCAGCAGGTTGGTATGAACCATCCGCGCAACGTTGAAGGGAATTTCCGGGAACAGGAAATCGCCCACAACGTATTGGAGGCCCAGAACCAGGCCGAACACGATCTGGCCGGCAAACAGGATCAGGGCAAAGATGAAGTAGGGCATGGCGACCCTTTGAGATTCGTATTTCATGCTTTTCCCCTCAGCCTTCGATGTTGGGTGGCCAGTTGTTGGTGTTGATCTGGGATGTCCACTCCAGGAAATCGGACAGCGCATCGATGTCCTCATCGCTCAGGTTGAAGTTGGGCATCTGCCTGCGACCGGGAATGTTGGTGGGCATGGCGTTCATCCAGGCCCGCATGTAGGACTTGAAAACATCGCTATCGCCAGCGCCGCGGCGGTAGAAAACGTTCCCCAGTTCCGGGGCAAAGTAGGCCCCTTCTCCCAGCAGGGAGTGGCAACCCACGCAGTTGTTGTTCTCCCACAGGTGTTTGCCGCGAACCACCTCTTCGGTGATCTTGTCGCGGTTATCCCGTTCGGGCATTGCCCGTAATTGAGTGTCAAAAGTCAGGGCCAGGAATAGCAGGACGAAGAAGGTGCTTCCCCCCAGATATATGTTCCTGGCCATGCTTTTGGTAAAGCGCTCGGCCATTGGTCTCTCTCCTTGGTTGTTTCAAATACCTGACTGCCCCACTAGGATATAAAGATGCATTCCTAATGCTGTTGATGATTATCAAAGAATGCCCGGTGTTTCTCTATTGCGCCGGGGAGTTACCTCCAGATGGGTAGGTGATAGACTGCGCCGCCGCCCTGTCTGTAAACAATCTGTCCATATGGAGTGCCGATGGCCGCTGCACTTGCCCTTTTCTTCAAGCTGATCCCGCTTTACGTCACGGTTGGGTTGGGGTGGATTGCCGGTCGTTACCTGGAAGCCAGCGGCCGGCATATTGCCGGCATCATGCTGTACATCGTCACGCCGTCCGTGGTGTTTTCCGGTGTCATGGCGGCGCCGCTGTCGCCGGAAGTCATCCTGCTACCGTTCCTGGTTCTCGGAATTTCCTCGATACTGGGCATTGTTCAGCTGAAGCTGGCGAGGAAAGTCCTGACCGATGGCAGCGCCAATATCATTCCCCTGTGCGTGGGTTCCGGTAACACCGGGTACTTCGGAGTGCCGGTGGCGCTGTTGCTGTTCGGGGAAGAGGGCCTGGGGCTTTATATCGTGTGCATGCTGGGCACCACGCTGTTCGAGAACTCGGTGGGCTTCTATCTGGCGGCCCGGGGCCGCTACAGCATCCGGGATGCTCTCTGGCGGGTACTCAAGCTGCCTTCGGTATACGCCTTTCTGGCGGCCGTGGCCCTGAACCTGTCGGGGGTGGGGATTCCGGATATCTTCGTGCCGCTGTTCGATAACCTGCGCGGGGCCTACAGCATTCTGGGCATGATGATTATTGGTATGGGCATTACCAGCTTACGGGGGCTGGCGGGTAACGTCCGGTTCACGGCGCTGGCGTTCTTTGGCAAGTTTGTGCTCTGGCCACTGGTGGCGATTTTGTTCTGGTGGGTTGATTCCACAATTCTGGGCGTCTACGAGCCGGCCGTGCACCAGGCCATGTTCCTGATTTCCATTACCCCGATAGCCGCCAACACGGTGGTGATTGCAACCTTACTGGATACTTCGCCCAAGCAGGCTGCGGGCACGGTTCTGCTGACGACGCTGTTCGGACTGGCGTTTATCCCGGTGATGATCTCACTGGCGTTCTAGGGCATCCGTTCAGGGAGTTGTCCCGTTCGGGCAAGGGGCGCCGCCCCGTTCCCACTGGATAGTGGTGTGATGGATGTTGAACTCGGCTGCCAGCATGGCTGAGGCCCGGTGGATGGCCTCGTCATCGCCTTCCGGGTCCGGCTTGACCAGGTGCACTGTCAGGGCGTTTTCGGTGGTGCTCAGGGCCCAGATGTGCAGGTGGTGTGCAGACTGTACACCGGGCAGCTGCTCCAGGTGCTCCCGGACGGCCGCCGGGTCGATGCCCCTGGGCACCGCGTCCAGCGCCAGGTTGATGGATTCTTTCAGCAACTGCCAGGTACCCAGGAAAATCACCACGGCAATCACCAGGCTGATCACCGGGTCGATCCAGGCCTGGTTGGTGAACATCAGAATCGTGCCTGAAATCACCACCCCGACTGATACCGCCGTGTCTGCGGCCATGTGCAGGAAGGCCCCGCGAATGTTCAGGTCGCCTTTCTGGCCCTTCACGAACAGCATCATGGTGATGCCGTTGATCACCACGCCGATGCCAGCCACCACAACCACCACAAGCCCCGCGATTTCCCCCGGATTGCCCAGCCGCTGGAGTGCTTCCCAGGTAATGCCGCCCACCGCGGCAATCAGAATCAGGGCATTGAACAGGGCCGCCAGGATGGTGGTTTTCTTCAGGCCATAGGTCTTGCTGGTGGTGGCAGCCTTGCCGGCCAGCCAGCTGGCGGCCCAGGCCAGCAGCAGGCCCATCACATCACTCAGGTTGTGCCCGGCATCGGCAATCAGCGCCAGGGAGCCGGACAGTACGCCGTACACCGCTTCAATCACCACAAACAGGGTGTTCAGGATTACCGCAATGGCAAAGGCACGGTTGTGGGTGTCGAACTGGTGGCTGTGATCGTGGCCGTGGCTATGGTCGTGACTGTGCATGGTTTCCTCGTTCCGAGAGTGTTCGGGCGGCGGCTCAGCCCTTCAGGGCCAGGATGCGCCGGGCCCCGCTCAGCACGATAAAGCCGACAAGGGTGCCGATGACCAGATCCGGGTAGTTAGAGCCGGTCCAGGCTACCAGGGCGCCGGCAACAATGATGCCCAGATTGATGATCACATCGTTGGCGGAGAAAATGTAGCTGGCCTTCATGTGGGCGCCACCTTCGCGATGCCGGGAAATCAGCAGCAGGCAGGCGGTGTTGGCAATCAGGGCGACTACCGCGATAGCCATCATCAGCGTGGACTCCGGCTCGCTGCCGAAGACAAACCGCCGGCCCACCTCAAGCAACACCCCGAGCGCCAGGATAAGCTGCAAAATGCCGGCAACATGGGCTGCCCGCACCTGCATCTTCACGCCATGGCCCACGGCGTAAAGCGCCAAGCCGTACACCGCGGCATCCGCGAACATGTCGAGTGAATCTGCAATCAGCCCGGCAGACTGGGCGATCAACCCCATCACCATCTCAAAAACGAACATCAGGCCATTGATGGCCAGCAGGATCCAAAGCGTGCCGGCTTCCTGTTGCTGGTTTGCCCCGGAATTGGCAGCTGCCTGAATGGCTTCCGTACTGGCCTTGCGGGTGTCCTGAAGCTCCGCGCCGAGCCCCAGGGTGGAGAGCTTGTCGGTAATTGGCGAGGCCTCTCCGTTATGCAGAACCTCGAGGCTACGGCCCGGCAAATCGAACGACAGGCTCTGAACGGCGCTGACGCCGCCCAGTGCCATGCGAATCATCCGCTCTTCGGAGGGGCAATCCATCTTGGGGACCCGGTAGGTGCTCAGCCAGTCGCCGGACGCGTCATTGATATCGCTCCGGGCCGTTTCGCCTGCTGTAGGTTTACTGTTGTTGCAGCAATTGTTGCAGGAAGTGCTCATTCATAGCTCCGGTTCATGAATCGGGTCATCCTATTAGAAAACCTGTTAGCTGGTGCAGGGTCAAGCGCTAATCATTGAGGGTTATTTCGGGGGTGTAAACTGTCTGTGTTAGGCTTTCGGGAACTTTAACAGGGGGTTAGCGAACGAACCTTCTGTTACCGATTTGGAAAAGGAGAGCCTATGCCGTCAGCGCCAGCATCACCCTTGGTCGCCTTTGCGTTCCGTAGCGCGGTTCTGTTTGTGGCGTGGTGGGCGCTGACGCTGGGGGAGTGGTCCGGTCTGGGCTTTGGTGCGGTGGTGTCGGTGCTGGTTGCCTGGCTTTCCCTGCGTCTGTTTCCTTCTTCAGCCTTTTCGCTTCGACCCGCCGGATTGATTCTGTTTCTGGGCTATTTCCTGTCCCGCTCGGTGCTGGCTGGTGTGGATGTGGCCCGGCGCCTGTTGTCGCCAGCCTTGCCGGTTCATCCTGGTGAAATCAGCTTGCAGCTCAACTTGCCGGAAGGCAGTCCTCGCTGGCTCCTGGCCAATACCCTGTCTTTGATGCCCGGTACCCTGAGCGTGCTGCTTGAGGGCGACCGGCTTACCCTGCATTGCCTGGATACCCGGGAGCCGGTGGAGCGTGATGTGCGGGCAACCGAAAGGCGGGTGGCCCGGGTGTTCGGGCTAATGGGTGACAGTGTTCCGGAGGCTCGCCAGTGACCCTGATGCTGAATGCCGTTGCCGCCTTCCTGTTGCTGACGCTGCTGATTGCACTGGTGCGCATCTGGCGAGGCCCGGAGCCGGCTGACCGGATGCTGGCCTCGCAGCTGTTCGGCACCACCGGGGTGGCACTTTTGATGGTGCTGGCACATGCCCATTCCATGCCGGCGCTGATGGATGTGGCACTGACGCTGGCGGTGCTGTCAGTGCTGGCGATAGTGGCCTTTGTCACCCGGGTGGTGCGGATCGAGCAATCGCCGCAATCACCAGCCCCGGATTCGGAGGGGCGACATGACTGACTCCGTGATGCTCGCCATTCAGGCGGTGTTGCTGATTCTGGGGTGCCTGTTCTTTGCGGTGGGCACCCTGGGGCTGTTCCGGTTCTCCGATACCCTGACCCGAATCCACGCCCTCACCAAGGTGGACAACCTGGGGCTCGGGTTCATCATGCTGGCGCTGCTGCCTCTGGCGCCTTCGCTGGCCGGTGGCCTGAAAACCCTGTTGATCTGGGCGGCGGCGCTGGCCGCCAGTGCCACCTCTGCTCATCTGATTGCCCGCGCCGTGCATGTTCGCCCTGAAGCCCCTGAGGCCCCTGAAGCCAGGGAGACAGACCATGATTGAGTGGCTGCTGGACGGCCTGCTGGTTCTGGCCTTGCTGACAACCGCTGTGGCGGTGCTGGCATCCCGGAACCTGTTCCGGGCCGTGGTGATGTTCATTGCCTTCGGCCTGCTGATGGCCCTGGCCTGGGTACGTTTGCAGGCCCCGGATATCGCGTTGGCGGAAGCCGCCATTGGCGCCGGGCTCAGCGGGGTACTGCTGCTGGATGCGGCCAGGCACCTGGGTTACAACCGGGGAGGGCGGTCAAAGTGATGCGGGTGCTGGGTGTTGTCACTATGGTCGTCGCTTGCGTCGTTTTTGCCGGTTTTCTGGGGTTGGCGGTCTGGCAAATTTCCGGAGCACCGGCACCGGTGAGTTTGCCCGGATTGCTGGCGGTGAACCTCGAAGCCAGCGGCGTTGAGCATCCGGTGACGGCCGTACTGCTGAATTTTCGCAGCTATGACACCTTGCTGGAAATCGGTGTGCTGGTGATCGCCGGTATTGCCGGGATTTCCATGGCCAGAACCACCTCCCTGGAAGACCCGGACCTGCGCACATCCGACTCC